>NZ_LR214970.1:600000-841512 GCF_900660525.1 Mycoplasmopsis bovigenitalium
TTAAATGCGTGCCTTCTGAATAGTAACATCAGTCAAGATCAGTAACGGTTAAACCAGTTGTATCTTCACATTTTAAAACTTCATCATAAATAATTTTTAAATCAATAAGACTAATTGTTTTTTCGTAAATTATCTTTTTGTTTTGAAAATCGTATACAAACATTCCATTAGCACCAATAAAAAAATCCAAATCCGGAGTTTTATCCATTAAATTTCCAATAGTAATAAATTCTCGAGCAGTTGAAAGAGTTGAATAAATATTATTATTTTTTAATTCTTTAAACATTTTGGTAACTGTATCACTCAGCGCAGGTGCGGCATAGGGTAAAATAGTTCCGTCAATATCAAAAGCGGCTAACTTAATATTATTTTTCAATTCGCTTTTCATTTTTCTCCTATCTATTTAGGCAAACGCGAACCAAATAACCTTTTAGGTTTAATTTTTTTTGCATTTGCGGTTATTATTCCCAAAACATTACATTTATCAAATTCTTCGCAGGTCAATAAATATTCACCATCTTCAATAGTGAATTCAATATCAAGGCCATTTTTAAGCTGAATTAATTGATTAAAACTAACATTAATATGTTGTAAAGAAAGTAAGGGCGTAAAATTAATTATAGCAACAAAATTGTTGTTGGCAAGCATATTTTTTTGCAGAGTTGAAATACTAGTGCGTTCAAGTTCTTTCATGTAAGAAAAAGTGTCAAAAGCTAAACCAATGTCATTAGCAAGCGAACGAATATATGTACCGTTGGATACAGTTAATTCAACGGTTAATATTTGATTTGGTTCATCAAAATCAATTAATTTTGTGTTTTTAACTTCGATATTTTGAGGCTTTAGTTCGAAATCAATATTTTTTCTTGCTAAATCATAACCTCTTGCGCCATTAATTTTTTTAGCACTAAATAAAGGCGGAATTTGAGTTTTTTGCGAATTAAGTCATTGGATTGCTTTATTAATATCACTTTTTTTTAGGCGATTGACTGATGTGTTTGTAATTGTGCCTTCTGAATCGTAGGTGGATGTAGATTTTCCGAATTCAATCGAAGTTATATACGTTTTGGTTTTATCCTTGATGTAAGGAATCAATTTTGTATCGTCATCAGTTGCTACTAAAAGTAGGCCGCTGGCAAGAGGGTCAAGAGTGCCTGTGTGGCCAATTTTTTTTATTTTATTTGTTTTAGCAAAATCATTTATACATTTAAAAGAAGAGATGCCTTTTGGTTTGTTTAATAAATAAAACATAATTCCTCCTTGCAAAATAAATATCGCAAGCGCGATATTTAAATTTTAAGCAACAAAATCATTTACACCTGGGAAAATTTGTTCGTCATGGCCTGGAGTTACTCAGAATTTGTTAAAATGACGATTTTTAATTCCTTTTTAGCGTTTAATTTCAAGTTTTTGTCAAATATAAGCCATTACAAATATTGTACTTAATGAACTCAATATAATTCCAGCAATAAATGTAAGTGTGAATGATAAATTAATTGGGTATATAAAGCTTGCTGCAATGACATTAATAATTATTGAAACAATAGCAAAGTAAAGACTTCTTTTCGCATTTAATCTAACTGATTTTTGAACAGCTTGTTCAATATCTTTTTGCTCAACAAAGTCACCTAAATGTTGATTGCTCATAATTTCCCTGATTTGATTTATAAGAGCTATTTTGTCATTTAATGAGAATATCAGTGCAGATATAAATCCTATTAAGAACATTGAATTTACTTGAATTCTAAATAATGCAACAACAATTAAAATGCCTAATAAATCTAAAATTAAGGCAAACACCACTGCAATTGAGTATGTTCATTTGTATCTGACTAAAACATAAAGTGCAATGATTAATAAGGTAGGTGCAAGTGCAATTGCTGTTTTTGAAAAAATATCAATTGCATTAGCAACACTTGTGTTGAATGTTAGAAGTTGAATTCCAATAAATCCACTATCAATTAATTTTGCTCTAATTAAGTTAATTTGTGATGTTTCAAATAGTTGAGTTGTTTTAATAATAACGTTGTACACCGTTGAATGAATATCAGATGCTGAAACACTTATAACACTTGAAGCATTATTGATATTTAGCTTGCTTGCGTCGTTAATCAATAAGTCTCTAATTTGGCTAGCTTGAATTTTATTTAAACCATTCGCGCCTTGAATTGTTATATTGGTTCCGCTTCTAAAACTTGTTGATAAATTAAGAGCATTTGCTCAATCTTTTGAAATTAATCCAAATAATGTTATTGAAATTATTGAACAAATGAACAAAATTAAAAGACTAATAAAGAATCATTTTGAGTGTTTTATTAAATTTAAATTAGAGGCTTTTTCGACAGGGTTATTGTATTTTTGCATTCTAATTCCAAGAAGTCGAGGATTGGAAATGAATGTTTTTGTGTTAGCTAATAATGGAACAATCAAACGTGTAACAATGAATGTTGCGATTAATGAACTAATCACCAAAATTACTGATGAAATACTAAATGTTCTTACGTTTTGAACTGTGAAATAGAAGAAAGCAAAACTTATTAGCATAGTTAAAATTGAAAAGTCAAATATTGGAGTGAGCGAAGAATGAAGTGAAGTAGCAACGGCTTTCCTCATTTTTTCTCCTCGATAAATTTCTTTTTTAAGTCTGCCGAGTAGTAAAACATTGAAATCAAAGCAAATGGCAAGACCTAAAATTATTGAACCAAACGATATAGGAGAATAATCACCACGCAAGACTGTAATTAAAGTAAGTGTTAAAAATGTATATAAAGCAAGGGAAATTGTACTCAACATTCCCAATAAACCATAATTAACAATTAACATAATTGCTAAAAATGTTAATATGACTCCGATTGCTATTAGTGAAAATAAATAAGCATTATTTGTGTCATTTGATGCAATAAAATTGCTTGAAATAATTTTTAAATCGTATTTTGCGGTACCATAATTTATTTCTTCTGCAAGTTTAACTGCATCATTTTTTGTTCTTGAACGTGATGGGATTGAAAAACTTTCAGATCTAATTGGTTGGGCAACACCAATTTTATTTACTAAATATTTAGAGGCGTTAAAAACATTTTCTTTAAGAACACCTTCTTTACCTTGAAAAACAGGTTGTTCATTGATATAAACAAAATTGTATGGATTTCTTTTCGCATTAGATCACTCTTGAGGATATTTTATATTTGCTAATGAAATTAATTCGTCAATATTTAATCATGAAAGCAGGTATTTGTTATTTTGTTTCTTTGAAATGTACTCAGTTAACTTAGTTCATTCAATTTCGGCATTTTTGTTTGCTAAAACTACCTCAGTTGAATGACTGCTATTATATTGATTAAATCTGTATCTCGCATCTTTAATTGGCGGAACAAATGATTGTAATTTTTCAGTATTTTTATAAACTAAATCTCAATCAATTTTATTAGATTCAGTAGGCTCAACAAACACGCCATTTCTAAATAGTGGCTGGCCATTTGTGTCAGTAAAAATTAAGGTTGATTTATTAGAAATTAAGTTTTCAAAATGAACTCTATCGGCAGATGTAAAATTACCAGATTTTGAAATTTTGATTTTATCTCCACCTTCAACGGTTATATTTGTGTCTTGATCATTAATTCTATTTGCAATTGACTTAGCAACATCATTAATTGATTCCTTTGAACCATTGAAGTTAACAGAAACTAAAAATTCTTGACCACCGCCATACTCAATAGATTTTTTTGTATTTTTCGCAGTGTATAAAGTAGTTCCAACCGAAACCGTTGTAATAGCACCTAAAACAATAAAAAATGATAAAAATCATCTTTTCCAGCCATTTAGTGAAAAGATTTTGCTTCAAGTTTTCTTTGAAAAAATGTTTCTAAAAAATTCCTTAAATTTATTCATAGTCTCAATTATATAGTAAGTATTTAAATTAAGTTTTAATTTATTAATTTAATATTAAATGCAAAATTAAAGTGCGTCAAGTAATTTTGACGCACAATAATTGTTGAGTTTTAATTATTTATTTTTTTAAAAAATCAAGGAACTGAATATTTAAATGGGTTGTTAAGCGCTTGTCTTAGAATTATATGTCCAACTGAATTTTAAAATGATTTTGAATCGAGTGGATTTTCATTATTTCAGTTAATTCCATAGAAATTGTGTTTATAAGTGTCAAACAACAAACCAGTTGAAAACGAACCTTTAGCACCTGCTGTTCAAATTGCAATTGGATTACCTTTGCTATTCCACATCACAGAGCCCGAATTCCCTTCACCGAATTGAATTGGAGAATAATTAGCATATTGTCTAAAATAGAAATTAGTATTAGAAATTTCGGGTCTAAAATTAACATAACCTGTCATAAATCCTCAGCCTGGAAAACCAATATGAGCATGTGGGTTTAATAATGGCACTATGTGATGATTTTTGTTTGACGAGTGGTCTAATTGTGTAGGTTTAGCTTCTAGATAATTCCTAAATCTAATTAAAATATCATCTCTAAAACCTTGTTTAGCATGCTCATATGATTTTTTAAAATCACTCCAAGTTAATTGTAAATCAAATGAAAATGAACTAGGATTTCCATCTTTATCAACTAATTCATCAACAGAAACTGGTGAATTATTATTAGCCCGATTATAGCCAATATAAATAGGTTTGGTTAATCCAGCAGGCATATTAATTGATGAACTGTAATCTCATCAAGTGTAAGAGTACCCCTTGTATAATTCAGAATCTCATTTGTTTAACGGTAGCGAAATAGATGGACTACCAATTGTTGGTGGTTGAGTTGCATTATTAGGGTATATGCCATTAGCATTTGCGCCAATATTTGGGTAGAATTCGCCAACGTGTCAATTAGAAATATAATAAAGCGATAAATCACTAGGATCATCATTAATCTTAGTTAACATTCCACCCGTTCCCGGGTGACGATTTCATGTAACATATTTAAAACCATTATCTCTAACTCGATTAATAATGTCTCAACTTCGATTTGTTGTTCCCCAATCATCTCTTATTCATTGGATATTTGGGATAAAACCATCATTGTGTTTTCAATAAACATTTTGGTTGGGATTATAAACTTTACTTGCATAGTAACTTGCATCATTATATAGTAAATGAACTTGGTCTGTGGCCGAAGTATTTGCTTTATTGTAGTCATATAAATTGGTTTTTCCCAACCCAAAATCGCTCTCGTTTTGAATTCGATTTGTATATGACATTTTAATTTTTAGTGGTGCGTAAGGCAACATTACTGCTCTATTAACGTCAAATTTTAAACCGTCAATAGCCCTTTCGTTTTGAGGGTAACCTAATTTTATTTTATAAGGTTTATCAACCATAAAATAGAAATTAACACTCTGGTCAAAATGATTGTATTGAACTGTAATAGAGTAATTAATAACAACTTTTTTATTGTCAATATTTTCTACAAAACTAGATTTGTAGTTTATTTCGGAATTAAGTAATTGTTCAAAATCAACTTTAAATTTAATAGTTTTGTTATTAGAAATGATGCGTTCGCTTGCTAAATTGTCGAATACCAACATTCCTGCATACATTTCAAATTCAAATTCGCGATCTTGCGCATTATTTGTTAAAAAAGTATGTCTTATATATTTTGAATCCATTTTTCAACTTGCTTGTTGATCTGATTTTAAAGTTCAAAGTGCATCATCAACATGTGGCTCTAATTCACGAATTCTTTTGACCAGTTTATTTTCGTAATATATTGTTTGCAGTTTCTCATTTTCAAGATTTATATTTTCAAATTCGCTTTTATCACTAGTTTTGAAATTCGATATCAAATATCAATTTTTACCTAAAACTCATTTATTATCAAAATTTAACACTTCAAAACGAATAAATGCTGAATTGCTGCCATGTTGTTTAATTTGACCAATACGAATATATTTTCTATTCAATTGGAAATTTTTATAGGTTATAAATTCGCTATCAATTTCTAAATCTTTATTTTCCTCAGAGTTAACTAAAGTAATTACATTTGACAATGATTTTAAATCAGTTTTTCACTCTTCAACAGTTTTTTGTGACAATTTTTTATCATCAACTTTGATGTTATATTTAATTAAATTATTTAACATTACTTCAGGGTATAAGTTCTGCTCATAATCATTTACAACATTATTCATAACAAAAACTTTATTTGGCGAATAGCGCTTTGACTTGTCCTTGTTTGAAACAAAACCTAAGCGAAAACTAATTGAGTTATGGTCAATTTGCTTAATGTCGTAAAAGTAGTAAAAAGTTTGCTCTTTAATTGCTTTAGTATCAGCACTTGAGTATTTTGAAGAAGTGGCGGGAATGTGGCCCGCAGAGTATGGCACATACTCACCTTGCTTATAATGTTTGTGTGAAATTTTGTGTTGAATTGAATTCTTTTTATCTGCGGGATCAATTAAACGCAAAAAGTAGTTAGCTTTAAGTTGGGCTTTTTGATTTAAGAATTCTTTAATATTTATATTTCTATACTGTGTAGTTGTTGTATAGTTTTCGGCATTGCCAATCACTTTTCTAAAATCAATATCACTGTCATCTAAAAGGTCGATTTCCGATTTTAATTTTAGATCAAACGAGCCATCACCAACAAAATCACTAGCTTGTAAAAAATGTTGGTTAATTGGTTTAATAAAATCATCGTGTTGGTAACGCTTAAAGTGATTGATTGTGAATAAATCAGATAAAGCATCATCGACTCAATTTTGTATTTTTTGACCTTTATCAGTGACTTCCGTTTTTAAAATCCCTCAGAATATTTCCGCAACCCCACCGAATCGATCACCAGAATCATATGCTCTAATTAATTGTTTTGGTGCGATTGTGTATTTACCAAATTTAGGAAAATCATACAAGTTATTCAATACTTCAATTGCATCATCAGGATAAAAATCTTGATGGGAGATTTTTAAGTCTTTCTTTAAATACAAATTATGCAATATTAAATCTTTATTTGCTAAGACTTCTCTTGCTTTTGCAAGATCAATTTGATCATCATCTTCTTGTTTTGCGTTATTGTCTTGAAACGACAATTCTTTTGAAAATAATTGTTTTTTTAGAATTACATTATTATTGAATGTAAATTCAACGTTTACAACTAATTTATTTTTTTCAAGGATTGGAGTTTGTTGAATTCGATATTCAAAACTGTCTTTTACATACTTTTGTCTTCTTTGTATTGTTGGCTTATTATAATTTGCATAAAGTTCAATGCCCTTAACTTTATTGGATTGTTCTAGACTAAATTGATTTTTAAATTCATCATAATTTAATTTAGAAAGTAAATAATAATCAACATCAAAATAATCATCTAGATTACTATTTTGTTCAAGTTCTTTAACTTTATTAACTATTTTTTCATTAGGTAAATTGAATCTTAATTCTCTAAACAAAATAAGATTTGGATTGTATTTATGTGTAACTTTATATGTAACAATTGACTGTTTAAAATCAGGGCTTAATTTTACGTCTTCAATTGAAAAATCAATGAAATTAGTGTCTAAATTAAGTAGCATTATATTAGCAGTTTGATTATTTAGAGAGCCAACATTCATAAATCTCAACAAGTCAAGTTTCTGTCAATTTGCCAAATTATCATTCACAATTTTGTCATGTTTAAAAACTTGGTCTACCATTGTTTCAAAAGCAGTTTGTATTGAATTAGAGTCGTTAATGCTATTTTGTCAATTCATCAATTTATTTAAAAATTCATCAGCTTTAAAAATTGATTTTAAATGATTATCATATGTTTGTTTATATTCATTTAACAAATTGTAAAAAGCGAATGCTTTGTTTGCGCCATAGTATAATTCATTGATTTTATTATGAGAATCAGTAATAATTTCGGTAATTTTTGAATCAATTTCAATTATATTTTTGATTCTTTTTTCCAATTCCACCAGCAAATAATAATCCGTTATTAGATTAATGTCGGTTAAAAGCGTGTTTTTAAGATCATTGCTTAAATTGCTATTTATTAAACTATTTTTTAGTTTTTTAATTTGTCATTTTGTTTTGGATTTATTAAAACTAAAATTCGAATTAATAACAAACATTGAAGAACTTTCATTTTCAAACTGTTTTAAAAGCTCTTCTTTTGCCACACTAGAAATTAATTTTTCATGCTGAATTTCTTCTTTTAAACTATTTTTCAATGAATTAATAGAATCTGAAGACCTAATTAATTTTTTAAATGAATCAACATAACCTTTTAGCTCACTATACTCAACAAAATTTTGTTCAAGCATATTATTAATATCGGCTAGCAATTTTTGCGCTAAAGAATTTTTGTGTTCATCTCCTAAATTAAATTTATTTAAATTATTAACAATAAAATATGCATTATCAATTAGATCATCATATAAAGAAATTTGATATGTGTCAAAATTCTTAATTGACTCATAGTCTATCTTTTGGTGTAAATTTTTCAAATATTGATAAGTTTTTGCTGATTTGTAATTATAGTTATTAACTCTATCAAAAAATGATTCTAAAACTTTTACTTTAGTTAACACATTGTTTATTGGTAAATTATTTGTGTCTTTTTGATTATAAAACTTCAAATAATTTTTGTCTTCAATTGAAACTAAATATTTACTGATTATTTGGCCACGTTGATCAAATGTTTTAATGATGTATGTTTTAGATAGAACTAAATTTGGCTTATTTTTAGAATAAATTTCTTCTAAAAGAGTGGCAGTATATTTAATTGAAGGATTATGAAAGTAAACTTTAGAATTGGAAATTATGTTATTTATATCAAGTTGATGGCTAGAATTAATAACGAATTTTTTTCGTTTTATATCGTACAACTTATCAGCAGGAATATTAACATTATTAATTGAAAAATGAGAAATTGTGTCATCAATAATACCATATTTAGCTTCGCGATTTATTGATTCATCAAAACCAAGTATTTTTAAACCGGTTAAAGCAAACATTGCATATCTTCACCCCTCATAATAGAAGGTATCATACTCTCATTTAATTTTTAAGTAATTTACTTGTGTAGTGTTAAATTTAATTGATAATCAATCTGTTGTTTGATCATCATTTACTTTAGGCACACCTCAACTCGATGTTTCTACAACATCTTGGTTTTCAACATCATTGTAATTAAGGCCGTCTAGTGAACTTTGAATTTTAAATTCTTTTGGCAAAATTGTTTTTGAAATTGTGCCTAATCAAAATTTAAATTGTATTTCGTTCACATTTTTTGGTTCATCAAACTTAATAACTATTTGTTTATATTTATCATCAAGTTCACCAAAGGTATTGACAATATCGAAGTTTTCCCAACGAGAATTTGCACTATAATCATTATCAAATAGTTTATGAAGCGAATCGTTAAATTTAATCTGATCCAAAACAAAATACTGATTTTCATTTTCTTTGTTTACTAATGGGGTTAAATTAATTTTAGATTTATTAATAGATGTAGAATCTAAATTAATATTTGCTTTAATGTTGTAAGATTGACCTAAAAATTCAAAAACGCCATAAATTACAAAACTATAATTGATTTTTGCGTTTTTGTCTAAATGATTAGTTAGTCAAGTTACTTTAACACTTCATTGCTTACCGGCAGAACTGATTTTAATTTGTTTTGGCAATCGTTCCAAAATTGATTCGATATTATCTTGAGAATTAACACTTAAAAATACATCATCATAATCAAGATAATGTCTTGTAGCAATTAGGTTTAAGTCAGTAGCATTATTATTAATGGTTTCTTTAACAAAGTTAGGCTGCTTTAATTCAGTTTTTTTGTTAGTGTTAACGATGTTAAGGTCGATTTTATATTCATTTTTTAGTTTTGTTTGTAAAAATTTTAATTCTGCATAAAACTGCTCGAATTTATTTTTATCGTTTGCTATTTGAATATCGTTAGCTAAATGATGTAAATTTGATACTTTTTCTTTAATGATGGTGCGATGATTAGCATCAATTAAATTGTAGTTAATATTATTTAATGCTAACAATAAATTCATAGCATCATTGAATCTATGATTTGGTGATTTTGAATTAGAATCGCAAGCAATTAAGGATGTGCTAATAGGCACAAATAGCGATGGTGCTGATAATGGTAATAGTAACTTTGGTTTCATAGTAATTTCTTAAAATTTATTTATTAATTTTGTTATCTAAAGATTCTTTTTTTAAAGTTTTGAGTAATTCGTTAATTTGGACAATGAAGACATTATATTTATCAATTGTTTTGGATTTTGGATCAGTTATTTGCCCTGGATGATTTAAAAATTCATCAATTTTTGTTGATAGATTAATGATTTGCTCATATTTTTTGATCATTCAGTTATTTTCATAAATATTTTCGCTGATCAAGACATTATAAAAAAGTTCCATTTTTTGGAAATTGTCTAATACTTCTTGTGTTTTAATTTGCCGTTGCGTTTTTATTCAAGTTATATTAAATTGAATTTTTGCCAATGTTTTTTGTTGTAAATTAAGGTCAGCATTTGATTCGTTTTGTTTTATAAATTCAATGTTTTGGTAAATTTCATTGAGCACAAAAGTATGGGGATTATCGTCGTTTAAATAATATTGTTTTACTTCATTTTGTAATTCATTATACATTTTGTATAGTTCATGTAAATTTTGACTATATTTTGTTTTAAGATTGGCTTTATTGTTTGAACAAGAAATAGATATAAATGTGCTAAAAAATATTGAAATTGAACAAATTTTTAATTTAACTGAGCGTTTTAGAGCAAACTTATTTTTCATTTATATACCCATAAATTCATCATCTTTTTTCCTGTTATCAAATTATATATAAACAATCAATTTTACGACATAATAAAGTCGATTAAATTTGTAAAATAGTTCAAAAAAATCGGCTTTTTGCCGATTAAGTGTGTCTATAATTTTTTAATAAATAATTTATTCCATTAACAGTTATTTTTCGGCCACGCGGACTTTTTTCAATTAATTTCAAAAATAGAAGTATCGGTTCTATTTCATACAAAATATTTTCTTTTTGGTAGTTCAAAATTCCGGTCAATGAGTCTAATGAAGCACTTTTATGACCAAATGTATCATTCAAAACTCTTAAGTATTCTAAATGTTCTCGATTCAAACCAAATTCAAATAGTTCTAAATATTTAAATGTTTCAATAACTGTTTTTTTAGTGATATATTCCTCATTATTTTTCAATGAAAAATCATAAATTCTTTTAATTAAATGTATTGCAACCCTGGGTGTAGATTTAGAGTGTTCGGCAATCATTTTTCATATTGATTCATCTGAATCAATCTTTAAAATTTTGGCGGCATTTTTTACTATTTTCAATATATCTTCAATTGAATAGGGATTAAGTCTACCATGAAATCCAAATCGATCTTTTAATGGTTGACTTAGTAAATTAACTTTAGTAGTAGCACCAATTAGGGTGAAAGGTTTAAGATTCATTCTCATAACTTTACTATTACCTTCAGGGCCTATAATAATGTCAATTTTGAATTCTTCCATAGCAGAATAAATAAGTTCTTCAACATTTTTATTTATACTATGGATCTCATCAATGAAAACAATATCTCCCTCATTAATATTAGCAAATATGCACAAAATATCTGCTTTCTTTTCTAATAATGACCCTTGTAAAAAATGTACCTTAACACCTAATTCATTACCTATAATACTAGCTAAACTAGTTTTTCCAGTTCCAGGCGGTCCAAAGAATAAAATATGATCTAGAGGTTCTCTTCTATGTTTGCAACCGCTAATCATAGTTTGCAGAGTGGTAACTAATTTATTTTGTCCAATGAATTCAATAAAATTACTGGGTCGTATAACTTGAATTTTCATTTTCTAATTGCTTGCCAGTCATTGCATACATTGCGTGTTGAATGACAGATTCTACATCATTTGATAAAGGTATAGTACCTAATGCTTGTTCAATTTGGTTTGTTTTGAATCCTAGTGTTTTTAGGGTTGATCTAGCTTCATCAACGACATTGCTTGCCGTAATTACTTCACTAGCTTTATTTTTATTTATCATTTTAGATCATTTATCACTCAATTCCGCTATTGCTAAGCGGGCTACTTTAGGATTTAAATATGGGGTTTTAGTAATGCCTTCAAAATCACCACTTGAAATCATAGCAGCTATTTTCTCTCAACCTTGATTTAATAAATTAAATGCAACTTTAGGGCCTACACCATTAAGAGAAATTAAGTCGATAAATAATAAACGTTCTTTAAAATCCTTAAATGCATAAGTAGCCTGATAATAATCGTTTTTTACATCAAATAAATAAAGTTTTACTTTGCTTTTAACTTCAACCCTTTCATGTTTAGGCATAATAACACTGTGCCCAACTCCACCAGATTCAAAAATAATATTTGAACCATTTTTGTAAATTATTTCGCCAATTCTATATAAAATCATTTTTTCTCCTAGATAGTTTCGTTCATGTTTATTTTGTTTGAGTACATTCTCCTCATAGTTTTAATCATTAAATTAATTTGTAACAAAAAAGAGCAATTGTTTTTAACCATATTAAGTTCCTTTCTTTTTTCTTACACTTAAATGCTACATAATTAAAAATGCTAATTTTTATATCTTTTTACATATTGTTTTTGTTAATAAGATAATTATTTTTTGACTTTTCATACATACAAAACAATTGCTTTGGGAAAAATTTTTAGATAAATGGACTGTGGAAAAATAAAAAAAGCCCGTTAAGGGCTTTGGTTCTATTGAACATATGGTGCGCAAGGAGGGACTTGAACCCTCACGCCGTGAAGCACTAGAGCCTAAATCTAGCGTGTCTGCCAATTTCACCACTCGCGCAAATGGTGCCGGCTATAGGACTCGAACCTACGACCTACTGATTACAAGTCAGTTGCTCTACCAACTGAGCTAAGCCGGCATTTCTTAATTGCTTTACAATTATATATTAATTTTATTTTTAAATAAAATATTTTTTAAAAAAATAAAAGACTAGTTTTACTAGTCTGGTGAATAAACAAATGGTGGAGAATAAGGGGCTCGAACCCATGACCTACGCCTTGTAAGGGCGCCGCTCTCCCAACTGAGCTAATTCTCCAAAAATGGCAGTCTGTACGGGGATCGAACCCGTGTATGCATGGATGAAAACCATGTGTGTTAACCGCTTCACCAACAGACCAAATGGCGCCGATTGCGGGGATCGAACCTGCGACCAACTGGTTAACAGCCAGCTGCTCTACCGCTGAGCTAAATCGGCATTGCAAAATATGCTTTATTATTATATATAAAATACTTTTTTTTCAAAATAAATTTATATATATTTGATATTTTGCCCAATTTAATGTAATTTAATACATATAGGTGTTTTCACAAATGGAGCAAACGAGGGGAATCGAACCCCCATTACTAGCATGGCAAGCTAGAATTTTGCCATTAAATTACGTTTGCATTTGCAATAAAATAATATTACATTTTTTATAAATACAAAATATTTTTTTATTTTTTTAATAAAAAAATCTGCTGAGCAGATTTGGTGTTTTTTAACAAATGGCGCGCCCGGCAGGAGTCGAACCCACAACCTCTTGGGCCGTAACCAAGCACTCTGTCCAGTTGAGCTACGGGCGCATAAAATTGGAGGCACCAACCGGATTCGAACCGGTAATCAAGGTTTTGCAGACCCATGCCTTGGCCATTTGGCTATGGTGCCATCACAATTTAGTATTATACAACAAAACTTGATTGTGCTTAATAATTATACATATTTGTGTTTTTTATATAAACAAAAATTTAAACTCTATATTACAAAGAAATCAAGCAAGTTTTTTTCATTTTTTCTAGCTAAGCAAACGTCAACAATGCTTTGTAATAAAACAACGTCTTTGATTTTGTGTTGCGTAATGATTTCATCCAAAATTAAAGCAGCATTATAGCCTTCGACGGTTTTTGAATTTGCGGCGAGCGCATTTTTAATGCCATTGTTAGCAACTTCAATGCCAAAACTAAAATTTCTACTTGTTGTATTTAAGCATGTTAGAACAATATCGCCGATTGCAGCTAATTCGTATCCAGAATTGTCTAATGAATCTGGATAAAGAACTTTTGCAATCTTTTTAATTTCTTTTAAACCAATAGAAATCATAGCTGGAGCTAAATTTTTAGCTTCATAAAGAGTTGAAGCTAAGCCAATACCAATTGCTAAAACATTTTTTAAAGCTGCATAAACTTGTAATCCGCTATCATCATTATTTGGCACTAATTGGAATGTTTCATTGTTAAAAAGTTGAACTAGTTCGTTTAAAAATTCAGTGTTTTTTCCAACTGCATTTATTATTGTTAAATTATTTTTAAAAACTTCAATAGCAAATGAAGGTCCAATTAAACTTGCAATATTATTTAAATTATTTCCTAAAATATCTGAAATTACAGTTGAAAAAATTTTTTTAGAATCCCTATCAAAACCTTTAGCAACATTAATAACATTAATTTTTTTGTCTTTTAAAATAGTTTTCACTTGATTTAAAACACTAGAAATAGCAAGAGAAGGAACTGCTAAAAGCATAATGTCACTATTTTCAAGCGCTAATTCCAAATTATTGGTTGCACTAACATTTTGTGGGTTGTTAAACAAAATATCACCAAAATATTTTTTATTGTAACCATTATTAATGTCATTTATTTCTTGTTCATCAATTCCTCAAAAAACAACTTTATGACCATTTTTGCTTAAAATAGTACCTAATCCTGCGCCTCAAGCACCTGTTCCAATTATTGTAATTTTTTTCATTAAATCCTCATTTATATTAGTTTTAATATAATACCTTAATTATTAATTTTTTTAAAACATTTAAAATCAAAAATAAATATTTTGTATGCTTTATAAGCTTTTTTAGAGTTTTCTAAATCATCTATTTTAGCTAGTTTATAACTTTTTCTAAATGACAAAAAAGCACCAAGACGAATAAATGCATAAATAAATAAGATTATATCAATAGCAACAAAAGAATAGGCAAGCACTTTTTCTCAAACATTATTTAAACCAACAACATAAAATAAAAGTACACAAATCAATTGAAAAACCAATGCAATAAGGAAAATAAATTCACAAAATTTAGCTAATGAAGATACTTTCTTACTGGTTGCTTCACTTTCGCTTTTAAACATATCAAGGTCATTTTTATAATCAAACTCAAAAATGCTCATTATTTCTCCAATTCCTCATATAATCGAATAACTTTTTCTAAATCTAATTGCTGAATTCTTGTTAAATCAGATAAATTTAGTGTGTTATATGCTTTTGTTATTTTTTCATTACTATATTTAGTTTTTAGGGACCAAGTTAATTTTCTTCTTCGTGATAAAAAACACAATTTAAAGAAATCTTTTAAATTTTCAAAATTTTTAGCTTCTTTATTAAATTCAATAGTAACTATTGCTGAGTCGACTTTTGGTGACGGTTCAAAGTGTTTTTTATCAACAAATAAAACCTTATTAACTGTTGCAACATATTGAAGTGTTAGTGATAATTTAGAATACTCAGGAGTGTTAATTTTAGCAACAATGCGATCTGCAACTTCATTTTGAACCATCAATGTTACTTTATTGAAATTTTGACGAAAATCAATAATTTTAAATAGAATTTCGGAAGTTATATAATAAGGGATATTGCCAACAATTTCATAGTTATTATAAATAGATAAATCCGATTCTAAAAAATCTTGATGAATTATTTGTTGATTATTTAATATATTATTTTTTGTTAAATATTCAACCATGTCATTGTCAATTTCATAGGCAACCATTTTTTTTGATTTTTGAACAATTTTCTTTGTAATTGCGCCCATTCCTGGGCCAATTTCAATAATATTTTTACCGTCTGGCGAAATAATCTCAACTATTTGGTCAATAATTTTTTGATTATTTAAAAAATTTTGCCCAAATTTTTTCTTTGCCTTAATTTCAATATTAGTATTTTTTGACATTTAATTTAAAAAACTCCTTTGCGTTTTTATAAATTTGTTTTGCAAATTTTTCGGGTGACATTTTTTTGATTCCTGCCAGAAACATTGTTGTGTAAATTACATTTTCACTTACATTAGTTTGCCCTCTTTTATTTGCTGGAGATAAATAAGGAGCATCAGTTTCAGTCAAAATTCTTTCAATTGGTAAAAAATCAACAACATCAATTGTGTTTTGCGCGTTTTTATAAGTGGAAATGCCGCTTATACTGAAATATGTATTGAATTCGGAAAATTTTTCAGCCCAATAGCGGTCACCACTAAATGTGTGAATCATAAATTTTACATCCGGGTATTGTTTAAGAACCTCATATAAATCTTCATAAGATTCTCGCATATGTATAACTACTGGTAAATTGTGTTTTTGAGCTACTTTAATTTGAGAATGTAATGATTCGAGCTGAATATTTTTTGGCACACTATCTCAATAATAATCAAGTCCAATTTCACCAATTGCCTTGACGTTTGAATCAATTTGTTTTTCAAGAAGCATTCCATCAATTGCACCTTTAGCATTATTAGGATGTATTCCTAATACAGGAAAAGTTCAATCATATTTTTCACAAATTTTTTTGACTTCTTCGTTTTCTTCTAAACTACAACCTGTAACCATCATTATCGCAATTCCTTGCTCTCTGGCATTTTTAACAATTTGGTCAGTGTCTTGATAATATTCTTTTAATGGGTGTGTATGTGCATCAACAAATTTCATATTTTATTTTCCTAAACAAAAGTTTTTAAACATATCATCAAGTAATTGTTCATTATCGGCTCTTCCAGTAATGTCAACTAAATTTTTCCATGCATCGCGGATATCAACAATAACTAAATCTGAATATGCGCCATTTTCAATAGATTTTATAGCATCAAAAATCGAATTACTTGCCTTTTTAATTAATGATAATTGTCTGGCATTATTAACAAATTCTTTATTTGAAATGTCAATATTTTCAAATATTTTTCCTAATGAATTAAGCAAATCATCAATGTCATTTTCTTTAGCACAAATATTTATTGAATTCTCGACTATTTGAATATCTTTTTTATTCCAAACTTGAATGATTTTTTTATTGAACTTTTGTGCTATATTTTTTACTTGTTCATCGTATTCATTCATTTTTTGAGTAGGATCGCACAAATGTATAACAATATCTGATTGCTCAATTTGCTTAAATGATTTTTCAATACCTAATTGTTCAGCTTTTGCACTAGCTTGCCTAATTCCAGCAGTATCAATTAATTTATAAAGTAATCCATTGTATTGCCATGTTGCTTCGACTACATCTCTAGTTGTACCTGCTTCATCTGTTACAATTGCTTTTTCTTGACCTAATAACGCATTTAGCAGCGAACTTTTCCCAACATTTGGTTTACCAACTATCGCAACTTTAATCCCTTCAAAAATTATTCTACTGTCTTCACTATTTTTGACTAATTCATTCATTTTTAGCGCTATTTTGTTCAAGTCTTCAAGAAGACCATTTTCAAGTATATTTTCTACATCATCATATTCAGGATAGTCAATATTGACTTCAATTTGACCTATTAATTTCATCAATCAATCACGTAAATCATCAATTAATTTGCTTGTTTTTCCATTGAATTTTTGAACAACAAGGTCAGTTTGTAGCGCACTTGTTGCATGGATCAAATCATTTATAGCTTCAGCTTTTATTAAATCCATTTTGCCATTCATAAAACTTCTACGGCTAAATTCACCCGGAGTAGCTAATCTAGCACCATTAAGTAGCAATAATTCTAGAATTCGATTAGTTAGAATAACCCCACCATGACAATTAATTTCAACAGTATTTTCACCAGTGAATGTATTTTTACCAATAAATCACATAACTAAAACTTCGTCGACAAGACGATTATTATTGAAATTATCAATTATATTTCCGTATGTAATTTGTTGATGAGTTCCGATTTTTCCAGTGAAAATTTTCTTAACTATATCAATTGAATTATCGCCGCTCACACGTATTATTGAGATAGCTTGATTGATTTTACCGCCGGAAGAAATTGCTGCAATTGTATCATTAATCATATTTAAAATTTTACCTTATTTCAATGATATATCTTTATATAAAAAAAGCAGATGACTGCTTTTCGGTGTATTAAACAAATGGAGCGGATGACGGGAATCGAACCCGCATAGTCAGCTTGGAAGGCTGAAGTTCTACCATTGAACTACATCCGCATAATTTGCTTATTAATTATAAGGTATTTAATAAATTTTTTAAGAAAAAAATTATGTTTTTGTGTGCGCTCGTTAATAAAATAATCCACATAAATTATGCGGACTATTGTTCAAATATTTTCGTTTCCGATAATGAAGCATCATGTTCTTCTGTTTTATCAAGATTAATTGGAGCTGTATTGCTAATTTCAATTTCAAAACGATAGTGATTTTGTTTTTTTGTAGGACTCAAAATCGCTTTAAATGACACACCTTCGAATTCAAAGCGATCATTTTTGTGAATGTAGTCAATGTTTTGTTTAAATTTAAACCATTCACCAAGCTCCATGTTTCTTTCTTTTTCAGTAATTTCAAGATCAAGATTCATACGTTTTAATAGATCTTTCATAATTACGTAGTTACTTGCTTCAAATAATTCAAGACTGATTTCGAAGATGTCCTCAACTTCTTCATCATCATATTCATCATATATTTCACCGACAACCTCTTCAATGATATCTTCAATTGTGATGATGCCAATAACATTTGTTGAAGAGTTATTATTTTTAACAAAAGCCATTTGCGAACGATGTTTACGCAAGGTTTCTAATGCGATAGCAAGCGAAGTGTTTGCACTTATTGAAGGAATTGTTTTTAGGTATTTAATTACTTTGCCTTTTTCAAGGAAAAATATATCTTTAAGTAAAACAATTCCTAAAAATTGTCCGTCTTTTTCAACAGGAAGTCTTGAATAATTTGTTTCTTTAAACATTGCTAATGCTTCTTGAATATTGGCGTTGTAGGGAAGATAATATAGGTCTTTTATTTTAGTGTAATGTTTACGAACTTTTGTTGTGTCAAGATCTAGCGCGTTTTGCGCCATGATGCTTTCATTAGCCTCCAAGACGCCCTCATTATGTGCAACATCAAGCAGGTTTTTTACATCTTGTTCGGTATTGGTTATATAAATATTTTTACTCATTTTGCCTAAAACTCAAATGATTGGGAAAAATATTCAATATAGAAATTCAACTGGGTAGCAAAATGCTTTTGCTACTTGAACAGGGCGAGCTTTTGCAATTAATTTTGGCACTATTTCGCCTAATAAAACGATAATTGGGGTTAGAACCGCTGTTGAAATAATTGCTGAATAATCTTTGTAATTTTCCGATAAATGTTTAGACATTAAATAAGATATAGCTGCTGATAAACCTATATTTGCAATGTTGTTACAAATAAGAATTAAGGCCAAAATTCTATTGAAAAAACCATATTGTTTTTTAATTAATTTTGATCCAAATTCCTTGTTATCAACTATTGATTCAATTTTTCCGGGGTTGAGAGTTGAATAAGCTGTTTCAATGCTTGAAAACATTGAACTGCAAAAAAGTAAAAATACTAAAATAATCAGTGTAACAACGAATAATGGTGTGTCAAATTGTGTTACTGGTGCATTTTGCTCCATTATACACCGCCTTTCGTCTCGGAAGGAGTGTAAAATTGTAGGTTGGTAAATTTGGCAGTATGAGGTAAAAATCTTAGTGTAATTTTTCCAGTTTCTCCGCCACGGTGTTTAGCCAAAATCAATTCAGTTTCTTCACCTATTTCGCGCGCATCAAAATCTTTATCTTTAATTTCTTTGTTTTTTGAATTGTAGTAATTTTCACGATATAAAAACATAACAATATCAGCATCGTTTTCAATAGAACCAGATTCACGAAGATCGGCTAAATTTGGGCGTTTATCATCTCGTAATTCTGTTTGTCTATTCAGTTGGGATAACACAATTATAGGTACATTTAACTCAAGTGCAAGAGTTTTTAAGCTACGTGAAATTCTAGTAATTTCCATTTGACGGTTTTCACTGCCACCTTTTTTTGTTGCTGAAACAAGTTGCATATAGTCAACAACAATTAAATCAAGAGGGTTAATATTGTGCAATCTACGGCATTTTCACAGTAGTGTTTGCAATTCATTTTCGTAGGTATTATCAATAAAAAGATTCATTTTATCAATTTTATTTATTTTGTATGAATGAATACGCGCAACATCTTCGTCGGTTAGAAGCTGTGGTTTTTTAAGTTTGAATTGGTCTACACCTGAAACCATTGAGTAAATTCTGCCCATCAATTGGCGTGGCGACATTTCAAGACTAAAGAAGGCAACACGGTGATTTGCGTTGGTTTTTTTGTTGATATTAGATGAAACATTAACGGCGATATTAAGCGCCAAAGCAGTTTTACCAATTCCAGGACGAGCAGCAATAATTATCATTTCCGAGCCGTGCAAACCTTGAGTTATTTTATCTAAGTCGTCAAAACCAGTTGAAAGACCACTAATAGAATTTAAATCTGTGTTTTTTAAGGTTACTAAGTGTGTTAAATAGTCATCAGAAACAGATTTTGTGGTTAAAAAATCCTCACCAGATTTAGCTCTATCAATTTCGTTTAAAAGTTGTTGTATTTCTAAAATTACATCCTCAGGGTTTATTGATGAATGATTTGCATTTAGTTTTAATTGCAAATCATTAATTTTTGACTCAATTTTACGCAGACGAGTTAATCGAATTAATTCTTCAAGATAAGTTTGAATACTGCTAGGGAAACCAGTAGCGGCATAAATTGTTGCTAAAAAATACGAATTAATTTCATTGATTTTTTCCCGAGTTGCATGATTTAGAATTTGGTCATTATTGATACTGATATTATTGTCGTATAAATGTGATAAAAGTTTGAACAAAAGCTTGTTCTCGTATACAAAAAGTCCTCTTCGAGTAGATAAGGAATTATACTGTCGGCATATGAGTTATTTGAAAGTACAATACCAAGTAATGATTTTTCGTATTGTTCATTTTTGAATTCAGTTGAGCTAATGGATCTACTTGACATTAACCTTTACCTCAACTTTAAGCTGTGCAATAATGTCTTTGTAAATATTAATTTCAACTTCATGAATACCATTTGAAACAATGTGTACTTTTTGAACTGAATATTTGTCAAGTTTATAACCTTTTTTGACCAAATCCTTGTTGATATCTTTTGTAGAAATAGATTTGTGAACAATTAAATTACCTCTAGCATCAATTAATGCATCTAAAATGTAAGTTAATTTTTCTTTTTCAATTTTTTCTTTAAGTTCAAGAGCTTGAGCTCTTAATTCCATTTCATTTGAGGTCATTTCACTCAAACGTTTTTCAAGTTGATATTTAGTTTTTTCATTATATGGCACACCATAGCCTTTTGCCACTAAAAAGTTTGCCCCATAACCTGCTGAAACTTCAATTATGGTGTTAGCTTTTCCGTCTTTGCAATCTTTAAGTAAGATTATTTTCATTATTTTACCCCCACAATAGCTTGTTTTATGTTGCTGATAAATGTTTCTAAATCATCTGTTGACACAGCGGCTGCACTAGCAAAACTTCCGCCACCACCAACATTTTCGCAAATAATTTGTACGTTAGTATCAATTCCCCGAGCAGATAATTTGTATTTATTGCCTTTTTCTTGTTTTGCAACAACAAAACTTGCTTTTCGGCCATCAATTCTTAAAATTTCTTCGGCAGTTATTGAAATTAAGTCATCAGACATTGGTATTTCTGAATATGTTAAAAAGAATCCTTCTTTAACCTCTTCAATATTTTCAAGCATTTTTGCAACTTTCTTTTGAGTTTCCGCGTCAATTTTCAATGAATTTGCCGCAGCTGTTGCATTAGCACCATGAATTTCTAGCCATGATGCGGCTTCAAATGTTTTTGAAGTTGCGTGTTTTTGAAATTGTAAAGTATCAAGACAAATTCCATTTAATAACATTTGAGCAGTTATTAAATCAATATTAATTCTCTTGCTAGTAAACATCAACATTTCAGTAACTAATTCAGATGCTGATGAAGCTGAAGTTGAAATAATTCTATTTTCCCTTGGCGCAAAATCAATTGATAATTTCATTCGATGGTGGTCAACAATAAAAATATTATTTGCTTTCACACGGTTGATCGCATCTGGATTATCAGTTCGCGATGGATGAGCATTGTCAGTGAAAAAGACAATTGTGTTTTCATCTGACAATTGGTTAGCTTGATGAGGTTTTATAAAACGTGATTTAACAACTTCTCAATATTGTGAAAGCGCTTTTTTTGTTGTTTCATCCTGAGTAGATGAACAAATATAAACATCTTTATTGAATGATTTAGCAAGTGCGTAAATCCCCATTGCAGAACCGATTGCATCAAGATCAGCCATTGCATGTCCATATATAATAACTTTTTCAATTGTTGGATTTGATAATGTCATTTCAACATGTGATGTAAAGTTTTTTATTCTAGTTCTGTCAACATTTGGCATTATTTCAGCGCTTGAACCAAAATAAATTGGTTGGCTAAATGGTGACATAACAACTACTTGGTCTCCACCTCTTCTTTGCGCCTGTAATAAACCAGTTCTGGCCATTTCTGTTTTTGTTTTTAATTCATTTATCCCATAAGCAAATCCAACAGAAACAGAAACTATTATGTTATTTGAATCAGTTTTAAGTACATTATGAAGTTTGTCAAAAAAATCAAATTTAACCTTAATCATCTCATCTAGAGATTTTTTGTTTGTAAATACAATAAATTTACCATTCGCGTTATATTGACGATAAATTAAATTGTATTTTTCACGGAGACTATCAAGAACAGCAATGATACTTTTGTTCATATTAAACATTTGGTCTTCAGACAAAATTGATTGATATAAATTAAAGTTATCAATTTCTAGTTCACCAACAACAATTAACTCATCTTCATACAAAGTAATTGTGTTTTTTTCAATAGTTATATCACGAATCACTAAATAATTTTGGATTTCAAAAATCCCAACTTTATAATGATAATCATTATGAGATAAGTTGTATTCACGGCGTTTTGAGTCTACATCCATACCAATTGATTTTAAAAAATCATTCAGTTTTATGCCAATTAAATTTTTACCAAAACGAGTGCGAATAAATTCACTTACGTAAATTATGTCGCCTTGATTATCATGGATTATTACCCCAGTTTGATTGTAATCCATAATTTCATCAACAAACTTATTGTATGTTGATTTAATTTTAATTTGGCGTTCATGATAATGTTTTAATAAAACAAAACCTGAAAGACTAATCATTATCATGCTCAATATTAAGGCGGCAATCATTAACGAAATTCAAACAATATTTTTCTCAACATAAATGATGACTAATGATTCAAAAAACACAAAGGCGCCAATAATTAATGAAAGAATTGCAAGTATCAATGTTGATTTATTTTTTTTCATATTTTTAATTATATATTAAATATAATATTTAGATTTTAATGGCCTAAATATTTTTTAAGGTATCTAGCAGTATGACTTTCTTTGTTTGAAATAATTTGCTCAGGTGTTCCACTTGCAACAATGTTACCCCCGCCTAAACCACCTTCAGGTCCTAAATCAATAATGTAATCTGCACACTTAATAACATCTAAATTATGCTCAATAACGACAACTGTATCACCATTATCAACAATTTTATTTAGCACACTTAATAATTTATTAACATCATGTGGGTGCAAACCAGTAGTTGGTTCATCAAGAACGTAAATTGTTTTTCCAGTTGGTTTTTTCTGTAAATATGTAGCTAATTTAACACGTTGTGCTTCACCGCCAGATAAGGTTGTTGAAGATTGTCCTAATTTTACGTATCCAAGCCCAATTGATTGAATTACGGCTAATTTATCTCTAATTTTTGGTCAATTTTTAAAGAATTCATGAGCTTCATCAATACTCATTTGCAAAATGTCAGAAATATTTTTTCCCTTGTATTTAATTTCTCTTGTTTCTAATGTATAACGTGTTCCATCACACTCGTCACAGTTAACATAAACATCAGGAAGAAAATGCATTTCGATTTTAATTAAGCCATCTCCGGAACACTTTTCACAACGGCCACCAGGAACATTGAAACTAAAATTAGACTTCGTATATCCTCTTGCTTGAGCTTCAGTTGTGCTTGCAAACAATTCTCTTATATCATCAAAAACCGAAATATGAGTAGCGGGTGTCGAGCGAGGTGTTCTACCGATTGGACTTTGAGTTATTTGTACAATTTTATCAACAGCCTGAATATTTTTTATTGAAGAAAACTTGCCAATTTTTGCCGTTGATTTATTGACAACTCTTTGAATTCCTTTTACTAAAATTTCGTTAACAAGAGTACTTTTGCCAGAACCCGAAACTCCTGTAACCGCAATAAATTTACCAAGAGGGAATTTAACATCAATATTTTTTAAATTATTTTCTTTAGCGCCAATAATTGTTACTACTTGGCCATTTCCACTTCTTCTAAATTTAGGAGTTTCGATTTTTAACTTACCACTTAAATATTGACCAGTTAATGAATTTGATTCATTTTCAATATCATTTATGTTGCCTTTTGCAACAATATAACCACCATTATTGCCAGCTTCCGGTCCTATGTCAACTATGTAATCTGCTGCTTTGATTGTATCTTCATCGTGTTCAACAACAATTAATGTATTGCCAATTTCAACCATATTTTTTAGTGTTGAAATAAGTCTTTCGTTATCTCTTTGGTGTAGGCCAATTGAGGGTTCATCAAGAACATATAAAACACCAGTTAAATTTGAACCAACCTGTGTTGCTAGTTTAATTCTTTGACTTTCTCCACCCGATAAAGTTTCGGCACTTCTATTAATGCTAAGATAATTCAAGCCCACATTTTTTAAAAATGTTAATCTATTTATTAATTCAGTCAAAATTAAAGATGAAACAAATGTTTGTGTTTCGTCTAATTTTACGTTTTCAATTGTATTTAAGGCTTCTTCAACACTTAACCTTGCGTAATCATCAATATTTTTACCATCAATTTTTACTGCCAGAGCATACTTATTCAAACGTGAGTAATTGCATTTTGTACAAGGGAAAGAACCCATATATTTCTTTAATCAATCACGAATTACTTCAGAGCTAGTTTCCATGAACTTGCGTTCAACAATATCTAAAATTCCTTCAATTCTTTTATTTCTACGGGTTTTATTGCCAGAAGATGAAACTAGAACGTATTCAATTTCTTCTTTTGAACCATGTTTTATTATTTTTAACTCTTCATTTGTAAGCTCTTCTATTGGGGTGTTTTTATTGATATTGTAATGATTTAATAAAACTTCAAACTCTTGTCATTCAAGATTTTGAGTGTTAACAGTATTTTCAAAAATTTTAATACCCCCAGCAGAAATACTTCTTCAAGGCTCAGGGACTAATGCATCAAAACTTGCTTTTAAATCTACTCCCAAACCCTTGCAATGTTCGCAGGCTCCGGAAGGAGAATTGAAAGAAAATAAACGAGGTTCAATACGAGACATTTCAAAATCTTTGAAAGCACAAGAGTATAATTTTGAAAAAATTTTAACTTCACCTTCGATTGTTTCGATTTTTATTTGACCTTTTCCATACTCAGCAGCAACAGAAATAGCTTCAGCAATTCTTGCCCGATTTTCTTCATCAACTACAACTCTATCAACAACAATATCAATTGTATGCTTAATATTCTTATCCAATTTAATTTCAGTATCCAACGCCAAAATATCACCATCAATTTTTAGCCGTAAAAAACCTTCTTTTCTTAACTTTTCAATTAAGTTTGCATGTGTTCCTTTTTCAGAATCTATTACTGGCGACAAAATAATAATTTTTGAGTTAGGCTCCAATGAATAAATTGAATCTAAAATATCTTTATTTGTTTGCGATTTGATTTCAATATTATGTTTAGGACAAAATGGTTTGCCAGCACGAGCAAAAAACAAGCGTAAGTAGTCATAGATTTCTGTTACGGTGCCCACTGTCGAACGAGGGTTATTATGTGTAGTTTTTTGCTCGATTGCAATCGAAGGACTAAGCCCTTCGATCGAATCAACATCTGGTTTATTTGTTCCTCCTAAAAATTGACGCGCATAGTTACTTAATGAATCAACATAACGTCTGCGTCCTTCTTCATAAATTGTATTGAAAGCAAGACTCGATTTTCCCGAGCCAGAAAGACCGGTAAAAACTATTAATTTATTTTTAGGTAATGTT
Organism: Mycoplasmopsis bovigenitalium; assembly: GCF_900660525.1. Classification (NCBI taxonomy): domain Bacteria; kingdom Bacillati; phylum Mycoplasmatota; order Mycoplasmoidales; family Metamycoplasmataceae; genus Mycoplasmopsis; species Mycoplasmopsis bovigenitalium. The sequence continues at coordinate 626,273 of NZ_LR214970.1, forward strand.
AGTGAAACATTTTTTAAATTATTTTCTCTAGCACCTTTAATTATGATTTGATCTTTTGCCATATATCTCCTAATTTTTCTCTAATTCGATAATAATATCACGCAATTCAATTGCTTTTTCATAGTCTAAATTTTTTGCCGATTCATTCATTTTTTCTTTTAATTCGTCAATTAGTTCTTGTTTTGCTTTCTTTGATTTTACCTTTGCTCTATTATCAGATAAAAAGAAACTTATTTGTTCATCTTTTGCATCATCAAGTAAGGAATCTGGAATCTCTTTAATGATTGTTTTGGGCACAATATTGTGTTTTAAGTTGTGTTCGATTTGTAATTTTCTTTTGAATTCATTATCCTTAATAGTTTCTAACATGCTTTTAGAAATTTTATTAGCATAAAAAATTACTCTACCATTAGCATTACGAGCAGCACGTCCCGAAATTTGAATCAATGACTTAGTATCCCTTAAAAAGCCATCTTTATCTGAATCAAGGACCATAATTAAACTAACTTCAGGAAGATCGATTCCTTCTCTTAAAAGATTAATCCCAATAACAGTGTCATAAACACCTTTACGCAATTTTAAAAGAATACGATTTCGCTCAAAAGTATTGTGTTCTGAATGTATAAAAGCAATTTTTTCGTTTTTTTCAAGAAAATATCTTGTTAATTCTTCAGCTAATCTTTTTGTAGATGTCAAAATTAGTGTACGCTCATTGCGTTGTTTTTGTTTTTGTAATTCGTCATAAATATCTTCAACTTGATTTTCACTTGGTCTCACCTCAATAACTGGGTCTAATAAACCAGTTGGTCGAACAAATAAACGAGTAATAACGCCATATGTTTTATCTAATTCATACTCTTCAGGAGTGGCTGAAATAAAAATAGTTTGAAAATCATAAGCGTTCTCAAATTCATCAAAACGTAGTGGTCGATTATCAAGTGCAGATGGTAATCTAAAACCATATTCTACAAGAGTTTCCTTGCGATGTCTATCACCTAAATACATTGCTTTAAGTTGAGGAATCATCATGTGTGATTCATCAATTATAAGCAATGGATTTTTGCCTTTAAAGTAGTCAAAAAGAGTAAAAGGTCTCTCTCCCTCTTGTCTACGGTCAAAATATCTTGCATAATTTTCAATTCCGCTACAAACCCCAAACTCACTCAATGAGTCAATGTCTTTAAGGGTACGTTCTTCAATTCTTTGTGCTTCAAGTAGTTTATTATTTTTAGAAAAAAATTCAATTCTTTGTTGCAATTCTTTTTCAATGTTTTTTACCACTTCTTTTGTTAATTCAGTGCTTACGGTATAGGCATCACCCGGGAATATTTGATATTTTTTATAAACATCAAAAACATTTTTTGTTATTGGATGACAAGTAGATATTTTTTCAATTTCATCGCCTCAAAAATCAACTCTTATCAAGAATTCAGAACTGTGTGCAGGCCTAATATACACAACATCACCCTTTGAACTAAATGTCCCTAATTCTAAATCTGTTTCATTACGCTTATAATTTTTTTTGACCAATTCTTTAAGAAAATCGTTTCTTTTGTAAATATCACCAACTTGTATATAAAAAATTTGCTCACTATATTCTGTTGGATTTAGTGCTCCATATATTGCTGAAACAGAGGCTACAACGATTGTGTTTTTGCTAGTTATTATTGAATTATATGTTGACATTCGCATGGCTTCAATCTCTTTATTTGTTTGCGAGTTTTTTTCAATAAAGGAGTCAGATGATGGAATATAAGCTTCAGGGCGATAATAATCAAAATAAGAGACAAAATATTCAACATTATTTTCAGGGAAAAACCCTTTTAATTCACTATAAAGCTGACTAGCAAGAGTTTTATTGTGAGATAAAACTAAAACTGGGCGGTCAAAATTAGCAATAACATTTGCTATTGTAAAAGTTTTTCCTGAGCCAGTTACACCTTTTAAAACTTGATATTTTTCACCATTTTTAATGTTATTAACAAGTTCTTTTATTGCGTGTGGTTGGTCGCCTGCTGGTTGGTATTTTGAAACTAATTTATATCCTGACATATTATCCTTATTATTTAATTATAAATGGAATATTTAAATAAAAAATCAATAAAAAAAGCCAATAAAATGGCCATTATTTCTTCTTAGCTTTGTTACTTATACTGTCTCTAACTTGACCAGTTTTGCGGTGGATAAGCACTGATCCATTACGTTTTTTTGTAAGATCATTAGCATAATCAATTGCTTCTTTTTGAGTATCAAATAATTTAGTTGGTCTAGTGTTGCCAACACCTTTAACTTGTCATTTTCCGTTGTATGGAGTAACGTGATAAACTGTTGCTATTTTTTCTGCCATAATCGCTCCTTTTTATTAAGTAATTTAATTATATAAGTTTGATAAAAAAATAAATTAAAGATTGTTCAAACTATTGTTGTTTGCTTTTTTATTGATGTTGTTTTTGATTTTCTTGTCTTTCTATCTTTAACATCCGCAGTATAAACATGCCCATCAACTTTTTTAACATCAATTACTGTTACGAAGGCATTTTCATCTATTTTGTGGGCCAAATCTAGTAAAAATGCAGTATCAATGAATAAACAATTTGTAATTAAGACTTCCTGAGATTTTTTCGAGTAACCACCTCTTGCATTTAAAAGCGTAGTCACAAATGCTTTACCCTTGGTATTTTGAATTTCTTGTTGAATTTCATTGATTTTTGAAGACATTATTTCAACACGAACCATTGTAAATTTAGGGAAAAATGTATTCAATGCAATGCCATTCACAACAATCATCATAACACCTGCAATAAATGTTGGACTAAAAAATGTTCGCATTGCCCAAGCTAATTTTCTGTTGTCTTGTGTCTTTAATAATTCAAATGAAGCGGGAATATATGTACCAAAAACATTTGAAAATAATAAACAAATTAAGTGGAGAATTAAAAACACTGTACCTAAATCCTTGAATTTTTTTCTTGCTAAATAAACTGCATAAATATCAAAACCGGCCGATGATGATTCAGTTATGAGCAATATTGCATTGAAAATTGCCTGTAAAATTCCAAAAATTATTGCATAAAAGAAAATTGATAACTGTTGAAAATTACCATGTTCTCAAAGAACAATGTTAACTTCTTTTAAAACATTAATATTGTTTTCAAAAATCACAGTATTTGGGTCGGAAAAAATGAATAAATTTTCCGAGCCAGGAATACTAGCACACACAAAACCGGTTATGGTTGTTGAAATCATATAAACTAAATTCAGCAGCGCAAAACGCTTTGTTATTTTGTAATATGCAAAAATAAATAAAGGTATATTGCCCGCGAAGTTAAAAATTCAGAATATAGCATCAAAAAGAACATCGTTCTTGTTTCAAACCCGAACAAAACGCGCAATTCCTTGGCCAATTGCACCAATTCCAAGTGAATAAATACCAGTATTTTGTAAAAAAGTAAACTCAACTACACCAAATAAAATTCCAACAATAATTGAAGACAAAATTTGTCATTTTAACTTAGTAATTCTGTATAAACTAGAAAAATGCAAAAATGATTGTTTTACTCGATTTTTTTTAATTTCTATTTCTCTTGATTGAGTGTAATGTTGTTTATTCATAAATTTTATTATATTAAAATGTTTGGAAAGTAAAAATGTTTTTGCTTTGTATATTATATATTTAATTTAAAATTAAAATACCAATCAAGGAGACTTATGAATGATAATTTAAGAAAATATCTAGCTAATTTTCCAAATGATGAGGGATATTTTGGTGAATATGGTGGGATATATTTACCTGAAGAATTAGTTGGTGTATTCAAGAAACTTGCACAACAATACAGAGAAGTGTGCAATAGCCAATCTTATTTAGATGAGTTATCAAAAATTAGAAAAGAATTTCAGGGTAGACCAACTCCAGTTTATTATTGCGAAAACTTATCTAAAAAATTTGGTAAAGCACGTATTCATGTTAAGCGCGAAGACTTAAATGAAGGTGGGGCTCACAAAACTAATCACTGTTTGGCTGAAGCTTTATTTGCTAAAATCATTGGTAAAACAAAACTTATTGCAGAAACTGGTGCTGGTAGCCATGGTTCTGCTGTTGCGATGGCAGCGGCGCATTTTGGTTTAGAATGTGAAATACACATGGGTGCAGTTGATATTGAAAAACAAAAGCCAAACGTTGAAAAAATGAAGATTTTAGGAGCAAAAGTTATTCCAGCAACTCACGGTGCTCAAACACTTAAAGAAGCTGTGGACTCAGCATTCGAATCATATGCAAAACAACACGAGACTGCACTTTATGCAATAGGTAGCGTTGTTGGCCCTCACCCATTCCCACTAATGGTTAGAAATTTCCAAAAAATAATTGGCGAAGAAACAAAAGCTCAATTTTTTGAAAAATACAATAAAAATCCTGAATATGTTGTGGCTTGTGTTGGCGGTGGTTCAAATGCTATTGGCTCATTTACTGCATTTTTATATTCAGACACAAAACTGGTTGGAGTTGAGCCTTTAGGAAAAGGATCAAAAAAAGGAGAGCACGCTGCAACCTTAACCTTTGGAAAACCTGGTATTTTGCATGGTTTTAAATCAATTTTATTAGCTGATGAAAAAGGAAATCCTAATGAAGTTCATTCAATTGCTTCTGGATTAGATTACCAAGGTGTAGGTCCTGAACATTCATACCTTAAAGAAAATAATCTTGCAGAATATGTTGCTGTCACAGATAAAGAAGCATTGCAAGCATTTTTAATGATCGCGAGAACTGAAGGTATCATTCCAGCTCTTGAATCATCGCACGCCATTGCGCAAGGTATTAAATTAGCAAAAGAAAATTCTGATAAAGAAATTGATATTGTTGTTACATTATCGGGACGAGGCGATAAAGATCTTGCATACATTCTAGAAAATTGCCAAGACGAAATTGTTGAATTCAATAAGTTATATGCTGATATGGTATAATTTTACAAATAAAATAAAAGGAGAAATATGCAAAACCCAACAAACAAACAACTGGCTAAAATATTTACAATTCTATACATTGTTGTAGCTTGACTAGCAATCATTCCGTTAATTATTGGTGTTCTAACATTGAAAAAAATAGAACAAGAAATGTCAAAAGATGACAAGTTATTGTACGGTATTCTAAATATTGTATTTGGTAACTTAATATCAGGTGTTTGCCTTCTTTTAGATGAGAAAAAATAATTTATAATCCTCAAGATCACTCAGTTATGAGTGATTTTAATTTTGCGAATTGATTGATTTTACAATTCATTAGGTAAATTCAATAAAGAGCAAAATAAAAAACACGCAATTGTGTTTTTTAGGCTTAATAAATTACTAATTTCTAGTTTCAGTAAATTTACTTTTGTATTTTTTAGCATTTTCAACGAATTCAATAACTTCTTCGTCTGTTGCTAAAACAAAATGTTTATCAGCAACTTGATGTCATTTTGGCTGGTTATTTTCATCATAGTCATGAACTGTTGTAGAATAAACTTTGCCTACAAGCGAACCTTTTTCGGCCTCTATAGAAGGAACGGCATCAAGTAAAGATTGAGTGTATGGGTGATGTGGGTTGTGAATCACTGATTTTGTTGGCCCAACTTCAAGTAAAGTTCCTTTATTTATAACAGCAATTCTGTCCGAAATATATTCAACCATTCTCAAGTTATGAGCAATAAAAATAATTGTAAGGTTGTATTTTTCTTTTAATTCCTTAAAAATATTAATAACCTGTGCTTGAATTGAAACGTCAAGCGCACTAATTGGTTCGTCAGCTATTAAAATTTGTGGTTGTAATACAACTGCTCTACAAATTCCAAGACGTTGTTGTTGCCCACCTGAAAATTCAAGAGGGTAACGATTTAGAACAGTTTCATCCAACCCAACTTGGTGAAGAATATCTATAATTAATTTACGTTTACATTGTTTTTCATTTAGATGTTGTTCTTGGTCTCTAAATTTACGTCTTTCAATTATAAATGAATTGATTTCGTCAAATTTTTCTTTACGAATTTTGTCTTTTAGTTTTAATAAATTATTACCTTCAACCTCGTAAACAAAATTGTAAAGAGTTTGCTCGGTATCTCAATTTTCTCTTAAAGAATCTCAAGGATTTTTGCTTAAAACTAAATTAGGATTTATCATTTCAAGTTTCTTGTTTAACTCTAAATAGGTTTCAATATCAATATTTGTTAAATAAATATATTTAGAATTTTTAATATTGGTTAAACCTTCTCCAACAACTGTTTCAACATTTTTAAAAGGGTTTAAACTATTTGTAGGGTCTTGGAAAATCATCTGAACTTTATTTACCATGAAATTAATAATTTCACGACCTTTTTTAGTTCATTTATTAATCTTTTCTCTATTTTTAGGAATGATAGTGTCAATAATTTTGATTTGACCAAAACTATGAGGTGTTAGACCAATTATTGCCTTACCAGCAGTGGTTTTACCTGAACCAGACTCGCCAACAAGCCCTAAAACTTCCCCTTGATAAATATTTAAGTTTAAATCCTTTAATGCGTAAAATGTTTTTGCACCATAACCATATGTTACATCCATATTTCTAATTTGAACAATAGGTTCTTTATCTTCGCAATTTAACATTTCATCTGTTCCAGGACGAATTTTACGATAGATTTTTTTACCAAAACGAGCGTGTTCAACATAATATTTATTGTTCATCATGTGTCTCCTCGTCTAGTTTAATTTGTTGCTCTTTTTTAATTTGATTTACTTGCTTATTATATGAATTAATTTTTACTAAATCATTCATATATGATTGATTTTCAACAAAAATGTCTTCGCCGTAAATAGCATTAAGTCTATTAAAATATCTTTTTCATAGATTTTGAATAATTTTAGGTGGTTCATAATATGGAGCATTTTCATCTAACAGACTTGATTTGACAATGTGTGTTGATGAAACCATATAGAAATCTGATTCTTCCTCTAAATCTTTATTCAAAGCATAATCGTTTCTTACTGCGAAAGCATCGCCACTGATATTATTTAGAGAAGAAGGCACTGAGCCACGAATAACATTAAGTCGTTCATCATTATTGTAGTCTGGCATTGAAGAAATAAGACCTCATGTATAAGGGTGTTGAGGGTGCATTAAGATTTCTTCTCTGGTACCTGATTCAATAATTTGACCAGCATACATAATGTTTATAAATTCAGAAATTGAGGCAACAACACCTAAATCGTGAGTGATAAAGGCGATTGCAATGTTAAATTTTTGTTGTAATTCACGAATAATATCAAGAACTAGCGCTTGAACTGTAGGGTCAAGCGCAGTGGTTGGCTCATCCATTACTAAAATTTTAGGTTTTAAACTAACAATTGCAGCAATAGCAATACGTTGAATCATACCACCTGAAAGCTCGTGTGGGTATAATTTCATTACATTTTCTGGATTGTTTATTTTTGCTAATTTTAGGTATTTTATAGCTTCTTTTTTAGTTTTAACAATGCCATTAATTAGCATTCCTTCAATTATTTGATTACCAACTTTCATTGTTGGGTCAAGAATTGACATTGGGTTTTGGAAAACTGCTGAAACAATTCGACCTCTAAGGCGCGATTTTTCTCAGTTGTATAAATTGTAATTATGAACTTCTAAACCATATAGTTTTACAGACCCAGATTCAATTATTGAGTTATTTCCAGTCAAACCATAAAGTAGCGATGTTAAAACTGATTTACCAGAACCTGATTCGCCAATAATTGCAGTAATTTTACCTTCATAAATTTTTAAACTCGGTCCACGTAAAACTAAGTTTTTTTCTTTAGGGTCAGCAGGGTTTTTGAATGTTAAATAAATATCTTCAATTTCGGCAGCAACTTTTAAGTCTTCTCCTAAAACATGGTCAATTTGTGCAGAATCAATGTATTTTTGAATATCAATATTTGATTCTTGTTTTCTTTTTCAATTGAAAATACGTTTAATTGAGTAAAAAACGTTTTTTCAATAATCTTTAATATTTCTTCAAATTGATTTATTTTGTTCTTTGCGAACTTCCAATAAATTTAGTGGGTGGGGTTTAGCAAGTTTTTTAATTACCTGTGGATAAAGTTTTGTGTAAGGGGCTGCATTTAAATTTTCACCAGTTTTTAGCGTTGTTTGCATTATGGTTGAGTAATGTTCTATTTTTTCTTTATATGACAATTTAGTTCAATTATTTATATTTTTATTCATTTTATACCTATCTTTGTCTCAACAATGAATCTTGAATTGTTGCAGCAACTAATTGAATTGATGTGGTTAATAGAACTAAAACTGTCGAAGGCAATAGAACATAACGAGGATATGCAGTGAAAACTTTTGAACCTTCTGAAATTAAATTACCTAGTGTTGGAATATCAATACTTAAACCAATGAATGCTAGTGAAGTTTCTGAAAGAATAACGCCAGGAATATGGAAAACTATTTCTGTAACAAGCAAAGGAATAACAACAGGTAAATAATTTAAAAGAATTTTGTATGTTGGAGTACCCAAAATACTTGAAGCAGCAACTCATTCGAATGATTTTGCTCTTAAAACTTGTGAACGCATTTGGTTTGCGATTCCAGTTCAAGAGGTAAAAGTAAGAGCAAATACCATAACTCAGAATGTTGGTCTTCAAACAATAGTAATAACAATAAGAATAATAATTGAAGGCACATTCGAAATTATTTTGATTATAAAGGTCATTATTTTGTCAAATAATCTAAAATGACCCATCATAATTCCGATCAATAAGCCAACAAAAACTTGAATAATCGCTGTTACCATTGCTAAAGACAATGAATATCTAAGCCCTCATCATAATCTAGCAAATAAATCACGCCCTAGAAAATCAGTACCAAATATTGCCGATGGTGTTTCAAAGAAGTTTTGATATCTATTGTTAATATCCAATTTTTCAGGATTCTTTGTAAAAAATGGAATTATTATTGCGCTAAATACAATTGCAAGTAGTAAAACTAGTCCAAACACACCTGCAAAACTTCTTGAAAATCTGTAGAATAATTCAACTCATTTATTTTGCTGCTTTTTAATATTATTTGATTCATAGTAATCTAATAAATTACCAATTAATTCTCATTTTTTGTAGTTTAATGGTTGTAAAAACCTGTTGGGAGCTAGGTCTTTACCAAATTCATTATTGGGTGATACACGCTTTGTTTTTGGTTTACTAAATGATTTTTTTTCATTCGATTTTTTTACTTTTTCAATTGAAGAATCAATTGAATTGGTTTTTAAAAATTTTCAATCAAACATAGCATCCCCCTATCTTCTTCTAACCCTTGGGTCTATTGCTTTATAAAGTGCATCACGACATGTATATGAAAGAATTGTAATTAATGAGAATAAGGTAACCATAAATAAAATAATGTTGTAGTCTTTAGAGGTAATAGCATTTAATAATAATCCACCACTACCTGTTATAAAGAATATTTGTTCAACGAACATACTACCAATAAAACTACCAAAAATAACTACTGGGAAGAATGTTGCAATTGGGAATAATGAAGGTTTAAGTGCATGTGTTCAAACAAAACGTGATTTTGAAAGACCTTTTAAATAACAGAATTTAGCATGTTGTGAGTTTAACTCTCTGTTTAATTCGGTTCTAATGTATTTTATATAAACAATAATTGAACCTAGCGAGAGTGCAAACCCTGGTAAAACATACGTTGCAATGTCTGTTTCTACATATAAATATGGTATGTTAAGAGTTCTACCAATAAGTAATAGTCATAAAGCAAACACTAATGAAGGAATTGATGAGAATATTGAAACAATAACAGTAGCAATATGATCAGGTAATTTATCTGGATTCATACCAACATAAACACCAACTGGTATTCCTATTAAAAGTGTTAGCATTACTGAGAAAATACCAATTAAAAATGATTTATAAAATCTAATTCAGACAAAATCGTTAATGTTTTGTCCCGGGAAAACTGAATAAGAAATCCCAAAGTCTCCGCGTAGTAGATTTTTTAAATATAATCCAAATCTTTGTACAAGCGGTAGGTCAAGGCCATATTGGGCTTCTACCGCTTGTTTTGAACTTTCATCAAGTCCAGTAGTTAAAGATGTTGAACCAGGAATAGAATTTATTAAAAAGAAGGTAATAGTTATAACTATAAATGCGATACTTAGAAATTCCGCTGCCATAATTAGGAATCTTATTAATGATTTTGCAAAAGGTGATCTAACATTGAAAAAAGATGCAATTTTTGATAATTTTGGCTTTATTTTGCCATTAAAATCAACAAATGAATCATTTTGAATGCTTTTTTTGTCGATTAGTAGCTCATGTTCAGCTACGAATTCACTTACTTTTTTATTCATTTTTTTCCTCTATTTAATAATTGTTGGCAGGGTTGGAATTGGTGGGTTTAAAACATCATAAGCATATTGCAATGAATATGAATATAAACTAGATGCTCCATTAACCCTTGAAATTTCTCAATAAGTATCAACTTCCATTAACGGAATAACTGGTGCAGCTTCCCTAACTATTTTTTCAAAACCAGAAATTACTGCAAAAGCAATAACTTCGGTTCATCCTTCTTGTTTTTCTTCTTCTGTGAATTGACTCGTTAAGAATCTCATATGACGTTTTGTATATTCATTGGTGTCTTCGTTGTTGTGCAATACTGACAAGTCAACAATTTTGTTTCAAACGTCAGGACTATTAGGTTTTGTTCCAAGTATTCTTAAACGTTGTTTTAATTCATTGATTTTCTTTTCATCTTCAGGGTTTTTGATTACTAATTTATTATTTTCATCACGTGAGTAACCTAAAGAAGTAAAGAATTTATGGTATGTTCATGATCCTGAAGGGTTGTTTCTGAAACCAGTTGTTTTTTGTTGTTCGCTAACAATACCATCAGGTTTTAGAAATACTCTAATATATGAATAAATATCACTACCAAAGGCATCAAAGTTACGATAAATTAAGTCGTATTTTCCTGTGGTTCTTCAATCTTCATATACGTTTTCTGGTAAGTTTTTAATGTCAATTTCAATAAAGTTTCCAAATGCTTTTCGCATAAAGTCTTTTAGGGCAATACCCGCATTTTTTTGTTCCTCAGATGAGTTTGAAATCATTTTTAGCGTTACTTTTGTAAGGTTTGGGTGTTGTTTTTTAAACTCTTCCATAAATCCACGAGCAACATCTAAGTGGAATCCTTTATCGGTTCTGTCTACTGTCTCAAATTTCATTGATTTAGCAATATGATCAATGTGTTTATAGTTTTGAATTGGTACTGGGATACCTCAATTATTTTCTTCAGCAGTTTTACGCGCTTCTTTGTAAATATATTCATTTAGGTAATTTTTCTTGTCATTTGTGTCAGTTGGATATGAACCATATTTTGTGTACATAAAATCGTGTTCAAAACCAGCTTCAACAGCATCACCAAAACTCGATGAAGCTTGACCAAATGCCGTTCAAGTAATAACAGGGAACGAACTTGACCAACCAACGATATTTAACATTTCATTTCTATCAATTGCGTAATAGATTGCATTTCGTAAGTTTTGGTCATTTACAATTGAATTTGAGTTAGTTTCATTGTCTAAGTTAAACGCAAAGGCAATTGTTCCATAACCATTAGACTTATTCATATATTTTCTATTTTGTATATTTGTTCAATATTTCCATTGTAAAGCGGGCGGAATTTTAGTAGCAGAAATATAACCGTCCTCAAACATAGCTGAATTAATGTTAGGTTCATTCGAGAAGTAGATTTTAATTTTGTTACTAAATGTTTTAGCAGCTGAATAGTATAGGTTATTTTTTGAAAGTAAAATAAAACCTTGTGGACCTAGAACTAAATCTTGAATATTGAATGGACCATTGGTTAAAAAGTGTTCTCTTTTTAGTCCGAATTCTTTAATTCCACCGATCGACTCGACAAAACGTCTATTAATTGGTGTAATTATTGAGTTTAAGTCTGTATAAGCATTATTGATATCAGTCGGTTGATAGTCGTCATATGCAACACGCAGAGTGTATTCATCCATTGCTAATACAACACTGCTAAAGTAATCTTTTGGTTGCAGATTTTTAACAAAATCATTATCAATTGTTGTTTGGTTATTTGGAAGTAAATTATTGTAAAGTTTGTTTACTTCTTCAGTGTAATTTTCTGGTGAAAATTCATCATAACGCACTGAACCCAGTTTGTATTTTAACTCTCTAGATCTTTGAATTAATTTTTTGAATTCTTCAGAAACGGTTTGTTTTGGATCAAAATATAAATATTTTCTAATCTTTACAGGAATACGTTGTGGAACATCGCTATTTTTTCCCGATCCAATTGATTTTAAGTATTCTGGGTTAGGAAGCATAATAACAGTTGACTCAGCTTCAAAATCAAAATCTGGCGAATAAGGTATTGAAGACAAGATTGTTTTATTGTCATAATTTCAATACATTCTCCCTGAATAAAAACCTAAATCAAGTGCAGTTTTTTTAATTTCAGCAACTTCTGCTTCGTCACCTTCGTTTTGTGAACCTCAAGGTGTATATAATGGGTCAAAAACATCATAAACTCATTGCCCATCTTTATTTTTGATAATTGGCGGATAGGCAAAAGGATTTTTGTATGCTTTTTTGTGTTTACGAATGTATTTATTTTGCGCTTCAATCATCTCACTTGAAGATTTAAATTTTCTTTGTAACATAGTTGTTACTTTTTGAGAACCAGTTTCAAGGTCGAAAATATAGTGCATTGCATCAACATAATCGTCAGCAGTTACTGTGTCGCCATTGCTTCATTTACTTTGACCATCATTTAGAAATACATTACTTGAAAGGAATTTATTACTTGGTGTAACTATTGAATGGACTGCGTGGCGAATTGATTGGTCTGTTGAAATATTGCCGGGTGCTGAACCAAAATCGTCAAGACTATAAAATCTTGGAGAATTTTCAGGATTTGGGTTTTTTTCTAAAAATTTATCAAGATTTCCTTCTTCATCGGTTTGATACAAGCCCATGTGAATTTTAGGCACATTAGCAATTCTTTTGATTGTTTCATTCGGCCCTGATTTTAATGGTGATTCAACTAGTGAAGGCAATAATTTGTTAACAGAAGGATATTTAATGTAATTTAGCGAGTTAATTGGGTCAGAAGAAAGACCTAAGTCATAATCTTTTTTGGCTTTATTTGAACAAGATGCAGCAATAAGGGGAGTGGCTAAAATTGATGTAAATAATGATAATTTAAGATATTTTTTAAAGCTCATAATTCCTCCTATTGTTTTGACCCGTTAAATTGAACACCAACTCTCATAACTGGTACTTTTTCGCCGTTAATTTCCTTAATGTATACTGCTGTTGGTGCTTGTGAGAATGTTTTTCCATTTTCTGAAACACTTTCAAATGAACCTAGATCTACATTAAGTGTTTTTGTTCCTTTTTCATCTGCTGCAAAGTAAATTTTGTATTCGTGATTTGGGGTCAATAATTTGTCTGCATAGTTTGACATAATTGCATAATCAGAAACTCAAGCAGTAAATCCTGTTCCCTTGTGTTCACCATTTGAATCACTGTAACTGTATTTTTCATCTTTTAAGTAGTGTCGTGATTCTGGTTTTTCTTCATTGTGAATATGTTGTGTTTTGTAATAGAACATATTCGATGTGTAATTTTTGTTAATTTTTAGCGTTTTAATTTCTTTAGTTTCAAGATCTTCGAACACTAAATAGTTAACTTTTTGAGCATCTTCATTATTTAAGTAACCAAATAAAGCAACCGCATCTTTTTGAGCATTTCTTCAAATATTAGATAAATTACGTTTACCGACACCTTGTGATTGAATGTAATATTGTCAGTATGCTTGAGGTCGATTTGTTACTTTATTTCCTTCTAAATCTTGAATACGAATTGTGTCGTCTTCAATTGGATTTCCGTTGTCATCGTAAAGTCTAAAGTTTAGCATATCTCTATATCAACGGTCTTTAAATCAACCATTATTGATTGACTTGAATTTGCCAAAGTAGTTTGAATTTTTGTTTTGATCATCTGAGAAAGCATCACGAGTAATAAATGATTCAGGCTTAAATTCAGTTCCTAATTTTTGTGCCCGCAATTTTGTTTCATTATTCAATCTATTTTGTGAATTCATTACACTTTGACGTACTGAAAATCTTGAATCACCGCCAAAATTAATTTGCGCTGAGCTTCATTTTTCAGTTGCTTTGCCATCAATAACATATTCAAGACCCGTGTTTGCTTCATTTACATTTGTTATAAATGATGGTAAGTTAGCAAATTCAGTATTGGCTGGTGAATAAGTTATTTGCAAGTTATCACGGTTGATAACTTCGGCAAATGAGTAAGTATAATCTGAGAAGAATTCATTGAATTTACGCTCAGTTTTTGTTTTAAAGTATTGTTCAACATCGCTTGTTGGACGAGTTTTTTTAGTGAATGCCTTAACAAAAGCAAGTAATAAGTCAACCAAGCCTCATTTGTCTTGTTGGAAACTGTAATGAACTTGAGTTGAATACATTTGAGTTTTATTGTCAAGAATTAAATGGTCGTATAAAGTAAATTGATTTAGTTTTACACTATTTTCTTGTGCAAATTTGTCATAAGTATCAAAAAGTTCTTTAACACTTATTTCTCAATTTTTGCGATCTAATTTTGATTCATCTGCTTGGGCAACAACATCATCTGATTTGTATAGCCCATAACCTAATTCTTTATCAAATATTCAACCGTATCTATACACATTTGAAGGGTTTTGGGCAATTTTATCTTTAATTTCACCTAGTGATAAATCTTTTACAAAGAATGCAAGTTTAGATTTAGTGAATCTTAGCATAATTTCGTTTGCTAATTGTTGTTTGTCTTTTGATTTAACAAGTGCACTTAATCTTTCTTTTTCTTTTGCACTAAAAATTGAATTTAGAAGAGTACTTTCAAGATTTCTTGCAAATCTGTCAATATCAAATTTTGATTCAACATAATCTAGATCTCAATTAACTACACGCTTAACTGGGTCAAGTTGCGCTTTTGTTGTATCAACACTTGCAAACTTAACAAACTCATCATATGTTTTAAAAATTATTTCTGAGCCAAACAATCTTTTTTGATCTCTTGTTATATAAAAACTATTAAATAGGGAATCTTCAACAGTTTTTACAAGCAAATTATTATTGATTTTTATACCAGTCATTTCTCAAAAAGCAGGATAATCTGCTGAACGAGGGTTTGGACTAATTACATCACCATTTGCATTAACCATCAAGTATGTGTGTGAGTCAAGTTTGTGACCAACAATTTGTTTGGTATATGGATTGTATCAATTTTGAATTGGCAACTGGTGCAATTGTTTTAAAGTGCTTTCTGAGAATGAATGGTATAAGAATGAATTTCTAAATGCTTCTTTGTGCATTATGTTAGGCAAGTATTGTTCAGTTGCTGACAATCATAATGATTGTTTTGCACCGGCCGTTGCAGCTGGATAGTTACCACCTTCTGCAAGGTATAATTGAGTTATAAAATCTCTAAAGTCTGTTTTGTCTTTGCCTTTGTTTTTAAATGGATTTAAGTAGTAGTTTTCTTGTTTAATTGTTTGATATTTAGGGTCTTTTAGTTTTTCATCATCGCTTGTCGCATCATAAACAACTTTTCCTGCATTATCATAGTATTTTGCAAATTCAGTTCCTTGATTTAACTCTGCTGTTACAACATTTCTTGATTTGATATAGTCAAGATATGGTTTAAGCATTGTTTGATTGTAATTTTTGTCTGCATTATTAAATAATTCTGCATATGTAGGATACGAAACATATGTCTTTGAGTTAGTTGAAGTATCTGTTGTAGCAAAATCTCAGCCATTTATACTGTAGTCCTTAACAATTAAAGCACTAATTGTGTTAGCAGCTTGTCTAATTCGTTCATTTATGAACTCAACATTAACATTATTACCTTCTGAATCAATTTGGTAAAAACCACTGTTTTTATCAGTAAAATCAACATTTAAAGGAACATTAATAATTGGTGAGCCATCTTTGTTGTAAACAAGAACTTTGGTAATTTTTGTGTATTTACCCGATTCATCTTTAACGCCTTCAACAATTTTAGGTGTAATATTTTCACTATTTTCTTCAAACTGAATAAAGTTGCCTTGTCCATCTTTAATAACATTTTTAAGCATTATTAATGAAGCTTTTTTAAATGATCAATTACCTTGTTCATCTTTAACCATGTATTTTACAGGGTGTTTTTCATCTGAATACTTAGTTGGGTTTAGAGTACCCGAGTTTTGGTCAAGAGTGTTCATTAGCCACAAGTCAAAAATTTCAAGTCATTTTTTGTCTTGTTCTGAATCAATGCCATTTTCTTTTCGTCTTGCTTCGGTTGCTTTTTGTAGACCTTCATATGTTTGTAAGAATCTACGTTTTGCATTTTCCATTGCTGCTTTTAAGTCTTCTTCACCAACTTTGTGACCTCAAACATCAGTAGAATTTTCAACGGTATTTTCGTTTATAACTACTTTTCCATCAACTTTTTTAGGTTGATTGAATAATAAATATTCGCCCTCGTTGTTTTCTGAAACAACATTAGGTTGGTTTAATAACGGAGAAGAGTTTAATTCTAAGTGTGTTCTGGCTTTTAAATATAATCCAATAACTTCTCTTGAATAATAGTTATTAACATTTGGAGTTGTGCCCGGAACAAGTGCAGAACCAAATAGTGGTTTTTGAGCTTTATCACCTAAATCTTGAGCTGAATTAAGTGTCATATGGTGTCCATATTCATGGGCGGCAACGAATTTTAAAAAGTCGATTGACAAGCCTTTGTAATTTTGATTATTCATTGCGATTAATGATCATAAACCAATCCGCGAATCAGGTCTAAACCCCAGATATTTTCCGTTTTCAATTGAAAATTCAATTTCCCCGTTATCATTAATTTTTTTAACAATGTGTTCACCTTCTAATCATTCGCCAGCATAAGGAACAGAAGCAAGTAATTCATCGGTAAATCCATCGTATGCTTCGGTGAATAAACTGTATGTAGAAATTGTCTTTTGTTCACCTTTTTCATTTGTGACAATTCTTGTTCCTTCTTCTTTGATATTTGATGGCTGAATAACAGTTGTATAACCTGCAGCTGAAAGCATATCTTTAAATTGACGCAATGTATGTGGGTGTTGTTTTATGTCTAATTTAGCATCAATAGTGAATTTTGCAAGCTTTCTTGTCAATAGTTTATCAATTTCATTCTGGCTATCATTTGAATTTTGACTTAAAACAAATGATAAGTTTGTACCATGTTTCTCTAAAGAAGTTAAATAAACCTCGAAAATATTGTTTTTTGAAAACTCAGCAAGGTTTGTGCTTGTTTCCTTATTGATAATTCCAAGTGAAGTCAGTTTGTCAATAAGTTCAATTTTGCTTTTTGCTGTAATTAATGATGTGTTTGCTAAATCAATTGGTTTTGCATTGATATTGGCAAATGCCATTGATTTAATTGCTTGATATTTCGCGATATTTTGTGCATGTTTTATTGCATTTTCAAATGATGAATTAAATTCATTGTCAATTGAAATGAATTTATCTGAACTATTATTTACAATATTTGTTTGCTTAATTACTTCATTTTTCAATGAATTTAATCCGGTTTCAAAACGTTTAGAATTTTCAAAATAGTGGTCTAGTGCAGCATTATA
This sequence comes from Mycoplasmopsis bovigenitalium, assembly GCF_900660525.1. Lineage (NCBI taxonomy): Bacteria > Bacillati > Mycoplasmatota > Mycoplasmoidales > Metamycoplasmataceae > Mycoplasmopsis > Mycoplasmopsis bovigenitalium. The sequence continues at coordinate 643,974 of NZ_LR214970.1, forward strand.
TGTAGCAATATTTGAAGCATGTTTTTTTTGCAAATCTTCGCTTAAAATACTTGGACGATATTTTAATACAGGAACATCATCTCTATTAAATGCATCTTTAAGCTCTGTAATTTTTCTAATATTGTCTAAATCTTGATTAAATTCATTGTTAGTTTTAGCAATTTCAGCATAATATTTAGAATTATTTATTGCAAAATCGTATTCTTTTTGCAATAAATCTTTTGTAGATTGATCACTCGCAGAATCAATTTGTGCTTTAATTTGCTCTGCTTTTTGTTTATATGAATTAGAGTAATCTTCATTAAATTTATTGATTTTTTCAATGTAAATTAACAATGGATTGAATAATGTACCAATAAATTTAAGGTCTTGGTTATCAGTTTTACCATTAGTATCAACTTCTCTATAAATCGGGTTTTTAATGACATTAAAGTAACTTGTTGCGTACTCTGACATAAATTCAATTGGGTATTTTTCAATCAAATCTTTAACAAATTTTATTGAGTCAGCAAACTTAGATGCTAATTCACTTAATTGATCTTTATTTAAAAGATTTGATTGTTTGAATTCAACAACCCGACGAGATGAAAGTTCAAATATCGCTTGTAAGTCGCTTGTGTATTTTGTGTCTGTAATATCTGAAGATTGAATATTATTAATTAATTCAGACATTTTTTTATTGAATAATTGGTCTTTTTGTTTTAAATATTCTGCGATCTCAGAGTTTAGTGAATCATTGTACTCATTTGAAATTGCTTGTGATATTTTCAACATATTTTCAATGATTTTGGCAACTCTATACTTAAATTCATTGAATTCTTTTTGGGAAATTTCGAATATTTTTTCAATATTATCCATCACTTTTGTAAATGATGCTTCATTAGATTTTAGATGATCATTGTTTTTAATTAGACTAAGAATTTGTTCTCTATAAATGTATTTTTTATCCTCTGTCTGAGCGCTTGCAAAAGCTTTTAAAGTACCACTTTTGACTAATACATTGGCATTTATTTTGTGTTTTTCAACAACCTTATCTAACTCTTTTAATAATACTTGATATTCTAAACGTAATTTCTGAATGTTTGAATTTGATAGTTTATTGCCTATTCTATCGTGCAATGACTTAATATTTGCATCATTAACAAATGAGGAATTTAAATTGTTGAATTTTTCTTCAACTTTTTTAGATTCTGCCTCTAATTCTGCTTTTTGAGCTGTGCTTGAGCTCATTTGATTGATATAAGCAAAAAATTTGTTTGGTTTTACTTTATCGTCAACATTTGAGCGAATAAATCCATCTAGATTTGCATATTCTCTTCAATTGATTTGAGTTTTAAGCGACAGACTAGCTAATTCATCAAGTGCAATAAGTTGTGTTGGTAAATATGCAACATCAAAGCCATATAAATTAAACTCGCTTTTTTGTAGATTTAATTTAGCAAATGTTTCTCCAGATAAATGACGGTTATATAAACTGTAGTAAGATCTTTGAATATCAACAAAGTTTCTAACTTCTCTTATATATTTGGCTTTTGAGTCTAAAGAATCAAAATCTGTTTTAAAGTTTTTGTATTCGCTTTTGTTGAATAAATTATGTAATAAATGCAACTTAATTACATCATCAATAAATTCTTTGTTGATGCCCACTGAGTGTAATAAAGAAGTTATTTGGTCTTTGTTTATTGATTTTTCTAGTTTTGATTTTTCATTAACTGCTTGTGCAAGTTTTGCTCTAGCGTCTTTGATTTGTTCTTCACTAATAAGTTTTGCTTTATTTTCATCAATTAATCTTTGAGCGGTTTTAACAGCATTTTCGTATTCAAAAAGTTGCAACTCAATATCGTTTTTTTCTTTTTCTAATTTAAATAGTTCAAAAGAAATAGAATCTTTGTTTGTTTCATTTAGTTCGTTTTGTTTTTGTTGAATTTTTTGTTGTACTTCTGCAAGTTGTGTTTTTAATTCAGTAACTTTTTGTTTTGATTTTTCTTGATCTTCTTCAAGTTTTGTAATTATTTCATTGTGCTGTTTGTTTGTGTTTGAAATTATTTTATTGAATTCAATTATTTGTTTAGATAGTTCGTCAATCTTTTCAGTAATTTGAGCAAAATTATTGAATTTAGCAAATGAATCTTTTGAAAATAGAATATTTTTTGATATTCATTTTTCATAAAGTGATTCTATATCGGTAAATAAATTGTTGAATTCAATTTTTGCTTGTTCAAGGGCAAAATCAAGACTTTGAACATTGTTGTGTAGTTCGAAGTTGCCTTTAGAGTTTTGGTATTCAACATTATCAATAGCATCAAAAAGAACGAAATTAGTTGCGTCATTAAATGTAAGATTTAAATATTTTTCTTTTTGACCATTGTGTGTGTTGTTTATAAAACTAGAATCAATTATTGTTTTTTCTTCAAAAATATAATCATCAATATTAGTTAGTGATTTATATTTGTCTTTGTTTGAGTAAAAAGAGTGATGTTTGGCAAATTTTGTTTTTGCTTCTTCAATATCTTTAGCAAAAATTAAAGTTTGATAATCTGAATTAATATTTAGTCTGCTTTTTTCAACTTCGCTAAATGCATAGTTAGCAAAATTTTGTTTTGTTTTTGATTTTACGGCAAATATTTTTTTATTGATTAATGATCGATTATCTAAAAGGGTTCTAAATGAATGATTTAATAGAGTGTCACTTGTGATGTTTGCTTGTGAATTAAATAAAACGGTTTTAGATAAAAATCCTTTTAACTCGTCAATTGTTAAAAGCTTTTTATTGATTTTATATAGAAGTGAATCAGGTGCATTACCTTGTCCGCTTAATGTTGAGTGCATTGGAATTGAACCAAAGAATGCATCAGGGAAGAATTTAATTGTAGTTTGCTCTTTATCGATATTTGAGTGTGAACCAAGAGTAAGGTTGTTTCCTCTTAATTCAACCCCTTTTACAATTGAGAATTCTTTAAGTGTAATAATTTCTGGGCCTCAAGAAACATTTTTCATAAATCAATCAGTGAAGACAAAAAAGTCTTTAGCAGTAACTGCTTCAAGATATTCATTATAAAAATCAAACATTCCGTATCTAATGTTTAAAAATGGTAGTGAATGATGTTCTTGGTAATATTCATTCAAAAACGAATTGTAATCTAGATTTTTACCTTTGTATGTTACTGAACCCAATACCCCATCATTTGGATTAAATGTAGCGATATTTTTTTCTTTACTTGCATCAACAAAAGTTAATACTGGTATAGCATTTGGATCTAAAAATTCGTTTTTTAGATTTTTGGCACTTTCATTTTTTGCTAACTTAGGATTTTTTGAATTATATTTAAAAATTCCAAGTGTCGCAGCCACTGCTCCTGCAATAATTCCAAATGATATTAAATATTTTGGCCAAACTAATGTTCTTCAATTTAATTTCGTTTTAGGTTGATTTTTATTTGCCATATAAACCTCTTTATATTAAATATATAAATTAATATGTATATTTTACTCTAAATACTTAAATTTAATATTAATATACACATATTGAACAAAAATAGTGCAAATGCACTATCAATGTTTGACAAACATGTATTATTCTTCGTAGAATTTTTTGTTTGCAAAATTATCTATCATGTCAGATAGAGCATAAGCATCAGCTACAAAACCTAGAAGGGTTGATGAAACAAAACGTTCATCTTGCTCATCCGAATTGTTATATTTATCACCACTAAATCTAACTCAAGTATCAGGAAATATTTTTTTCTCCTTAAATGAATTTATATAGTTATAGTATTTTTCTCTTGACTCAACTAAAGATTTTTTAGCAGACAATTTATCTTGAGAATCAGAATTTATAAATTTAAGTAGATCTTCTGCGTATTTTGTCTCAAGATCTTTGAATTCATTATACACGATCAATGGCGTGCGAGGGTCTTTATTGAAATATTCAGTATCAAAATAGTCTTCATTCCCTTTTATTGAAGTTATTAATTTGTATTTAGAATTATTTGAAAAATCATTAAATAATTTATTTAAGAATGATGATAAAACTTTATCCGGGTGAGTATTTTTATCAGGTAAATTTGACGTTGTTTTGGCAAAGTTATTATTTTTTCAGTATCTTAGTAAAACAAAAACCTCTTGACCTGGTATGTATTTAGCAGTTTTTATTGCTCTTTTTTTTCTATTTTCAATATTTTGAATATTAGACTCTCAACTGTTTAAATCATCAAATATGATAGTCAGCAAACCTTTTTGTGGGGCACCATCACTTGCAGATCCAATTTTGTCCAAGACATTATTGATCTCAATCTTCAATGATTCATTATCATGAGGGTTGTTTTTGATGATTTCAGATACCTTATCTAATGATTGTTTCAGTTCTTCTTGGAATTTAGAACGCACTCCATCTGGAAGAGATAATCAAAATCATGGTTTACCATATTCTGTGACGGTATCTATATTTTTAAGTAATTTTTCTATTGTCGCATTATGATTTTCACTCAATTTAGAAAGTATATTATTTAAAGTGTCACGTATTTCTTCAAATATACTTATAAATCCCTTGTAATCACTATCATCTGCTTGAACAGAATATCCTTCTTTAATCAGGGTTTTATTAAATTTACCAAATATTGATTGTGTTTCATTATCGGTATTAGAAGCGGTACCAACCATTTCATTTCATAATTTTTTGGCTGATTCATTTATTTTTTTAACTTCAGAACTGTCGATAGTTTCTTTATTATTTATGTCATTAACTAATTTGAAGAATTCATGAAATTTAGTCAGCAATTGATTTTTTATTTCATCATTTTCTGCAAAATATTGAATTCAATCACCTTCCGGACTCAATTCTTTTTCTAATTTTGTCTTAAATACTAAAACCTTAGTAAATAAAGTTTTAACTTTTTCTTTATTTGCATTTTCATCAAGTGGATTGAAAATTAAACCATCAGTAATATCACTAATAAACTTTTTAGCTTTGGCATTTGTTTCTTTCTCGTTTTCAATTAGCTTATCAAATTTTTCGCTATTATCTCATTTCAATAATTCTTTTAATGATGAATCATCTATATTTTCGCCAAGATTAGCATATAAATTAATTAAATTAATTGACAGTTTAAATTGTTTTTTAAGTATTAAATACTGAGTATATCTTGCATAAGAATTAGTAAATGTTGATTTAGGCATTTTATTAATATTCTCGATTAATTTATTGTATTTAATATAAAAATCTTTTCATAAATAATCATATATGCCGTTTGTTTCATCATTGTTTTTGTTTGAGTAATTTTTGTAAAATTCAGAAGCAAATGACCCAACTTTACTACGATCAATCTCAAAATCAACAATTTTATCAATTTTATCCTTCTCATTTTTGTAATCAACACTAAATGTTTCAAACAAGGTTAATTTTGCTTCATCGACAAATTTTTTAAGATCATTCCATGTTTCGAATTCATTATAGTAATTTATATTTTCAGGGTCTTTTGCAATTGTTCTAATAGTGTCGGTTACAACTTTTGCCCTTTGATATAAATCATTGAAACGGATAGAATAAATATATCCAACACCCTCATTTTTAAGCCATTTATTGTATGAAGTATTCATTTCTAACAATTCTTTTTTAACTTCAGCTTTAAATTCCTCATCTACGATTTGACTATAAACAGGAAATAGAGAGATTTTAAATGTTGGAAGATTGAATTTAGGAAGCAACGATCTGTATTGAGGAGAAGCAAGGTTTACTATATCTCAAATTGGTCCTTTAGTTTCATCACTACTTTCTCTTTCAAGTTCAAATCATTTAGCAATTTGGTGCGCAAAAAGTGACGATTCATCTTTTGCTTTTTGGTATTTCTCCTTAGCATCTTTAACTTGTGCAATTAATTCATCTTTTTTATCATTTTTATATGAATCATAAGACAACTCTTGAATAATTCTATCTAGATCTTTAATTCTTCAATTGAATAATTCATCCATCAATTGACTTTTTGGAGTTAAAACAGTTACGGGGTTCGAAGGATCATCAATGAATTTAGCAACTAATTGTGCTCTATTTAAGTTATAGAATATAGCACTTTGTCATGCAAAAAGATGTTTAAAGTCTTCGGGTGTAGTTTTGAACTCTTCAGCTGATAATTTAACACTTTCAGATATTTGGTTAAATAAATCTTTGTTTGAATTGAATGCTTCAGGATTCTGATCTTGCATTGTTTTTGGGAAATCTTCTGCTAAAAATTTAACTAATTCACCATATAGTGTTCTAGCAGATAAATTATTCTTTTTAACTTTTTTACCCTCAGCAGTTTCTACTTGCTTTTGCAATTCTTCTAATTGTCTTTGTAAATCAGCTATTGTTGAGTCTTTTTGATCTTTATCAGAAATTTCTACACTTAGTTTTGCTTTTAATGTTTCAAGTTGTTTTTGAAGTTCTGATTTTTCTGTTGCATATTCTGAGTTTAAACGCGAAATTCTTAATTTTAATTCTGCAAGTTCTTTATCAGTTTGATCGTTTTTATTAGTACACGATGCAGCTAGCGCAACTGTTGAAGTTGCAAGTATGGGAGCTAGTATTAATAATTTTCTTTTCATCATCTCTCCTTAAAATAATATTGTTATTGTTAGTTATGTAAAAAAAGTAGATTTTTTGCAAAACCTACTTTATCATTATTACAAAATTGGTAGGCTTTGTCGCCACCTTTTATATATTTAAAAATAGTGGCACGTTATTATGAAATAACCATCATCTTATTAATGATGTTGTAAGATTTCATTGCGCGTTGACAATAATTTTTAAACATAACTATTTAATTATATACAAAAATTTTGTTTTGAATAAAAAATATGCCATGGCTAAGCATATTTATTCAAAGTTTAAATCTATATCTTCAATTGCTTGTAATTCATTCGCATCTAAAAAGTGCATTAAATCAATAAATCCTTCTTCAGTGTGTGAAAAGTATATTTTTTCGTTATTTTCAAGACATTTAGCAAGTACTAAATCATTTCCATTCACATTATCATTAAAAATAACAAATTTTGCATTTAGCCGTTTAGCTTTATCGAAGATTTTTTTACTTTTTGTAACATCCTTTAAAAACTCGATTTTTACACCATAAGCTCTAAGTTCATTTGACATCGCAAATAATGGAATACTTTGTTCATCACTTGTTGAAGCAACCAATATATCAACAACTTCAACATCATCATTCGAAACATCAAGTTCCTCATCAAGCATAAGTTCTAAAGTTCTATCAACCCCAAAACCTCAGCCACTTGATGCTAATTGAGGTCCGCCTAGTTCACTAATAAGTTTTGAATATCTTCCACCGCCAATCAATGTTGATTGAGAACCACTTTTACTTGATGTAGACACAAATTCAAACACTGTGCCATCATAATAATCAAGACCTCTAACAAGTGAGTAATCAACTATATAGTTTATATAACAATTGTCCAATATATTCAATAATGAATTGAATTCGTCTAATTCTTCTTTGCTTAAAAATTTATTAATCTTAGGTGCTTTTTTAACAAAATCTTTTTGTGAATCTACTTTATCATCAAGAATTCGCAAAACATTATTATCTAATCTATTTTGTGAATCAGCACTTAATTGATCTTTAAAGTTTTCTAGGTATTTTTTAAGTTCATTTTGGTATTTTTCTCTTGTTGTTTCACTACCAATAAAATTAATTCTTAGTTGATATTTAATGCCTAAAATATCTAAAATGGTTGAACCCATTGCTATTAATTCAGCATCACTAAAAGGATTTGAAGTGCCAACTGATTCAACACCCGCTTGATAAAATTGTCTTTGACGACCTTTTTGCGGTTGTTCATATCTAAACATTTGACCAAAATAAGCAAATTTAGGAGTTTTTAGTGTTGAATATCATTTATTTTCAACCAATGCTCGCACAAAACCGGCAGTTCCTTCTGGTCTTAGTGCAATTTCGCGGTTTCCTTTATCAACAAATTCATACATTTCTTTTTTAACAATATCGCTACCAGCAACAGAACGTTTATAAAGCTGCGAGTGTTCAATAATTGGTGTATCTATTAAACTGAAATTATAACTTTTAACTATTTTGCAAAATACATCTCGAATGAATTCGTGAACATTCATTTCAATTGGATTTAAGTCTCTTGTGCCTTTAATTTTATTGAACATAATCCTCCTATAACAATATTTATATTATACTCTATAATAAGAATATTAATTTTTTATTATTTTTACCTAAATGAATTAAAAAACATTGAAATTGGTAAAATAATGAGCATCTATTTAAAAATATAAATATGCTATAATTCTTTCTAATAATAAAGGGGTATTATGACAGAGCAAAATAGCCAATCTAATTTCAAAAATGCACCAAAACATAAGAAAATGGGGTTTTTCTCTGCAATGCTTATTGTTATGGGGAGCTCGATTGGGGCTGGTATATTTTTTAAATCCGAAGAAGTTTTAAATAATTCAAGAGGTAATTTAGTTTTGGCAATTATTTGCTGAATAATTGCGTCTTTTTCTGTAATTTCAATGGCAATGGCAATAATTGAAGTAGCTGGAGTTAAAAATGATAATTTATCATTAATTGGTTGAAATAGAATTTTTAACTCGCGTTGAGTTCATCAAGCTTCTAAAAACTTTATGGTTTATTTAACATTGCCACTTACCTTTTTTTATATGCCAGTATACACAATAATGGTTTTGCAAGATGGTCTTGGTGCTTTAGCTAACAAAGAAGCTCTAACATTTGGAACAAATAATGATTGATTAATTTGGTTGGCAATTACAACATTTATTGGCTTGTATTTTTTAACAATACCTACCTTAATTTCGAAAATTGGCAATATTCACAATATTATTGTTCTATGTATTAAATTTTTACCCTTAGTATTCATTATCATAATTGGAATTGTTTTAGCAATAACTGGTAAAGGTGGAACGGATTCTGTAAAAATTCTTGAATTTGAAAAAAATTACAATATAAGAACTGGTTCAAGCATAATTCATTATGGCGGTTTTGGCGGATTCATTGGGATTTTCTTATCAATTGGTGCAATATTTTTTGCTTATGATGGATTTTATATTGCGGCTGGAATGCAAAGCGAAATGAAAAATCCAAAAAAAACTAGTTTAGCTTTGTCATTAGGGCTAATAATAATAACAGTTATTTATTTGATGATAGCTATATCAATGTCGATAAATGGTGGCTCTTTCTCACAAATGCGCCAATTTATTGAAAATATTATGGGTAATAAGGCTGGAAGAATTATTTTTGGTTTAATAAACATTGCAATTGCAATTGGTGTAATTGGCGTAATCAATGGTTTTTCAATGTGAATGCCAAGATACATTGAATCTTTATTAGCGGAAGGTGAATTGCCATTTTGAAGATTAACAATAAAAAAATTAAATCCAAATCGTCCAGTTATCGGTGTTATATACTCACTAATTATTGGCTTGAGTGCTAACATAATTTTTACAATAATTGGAGCAAAATTATATCTGCCAACCAACGACCTTTACCTAAAATACGGAACAGATATGGCTAGTGTTTATTCATTCACTGATTTAATTGCTAACTGAATAACTGTCTTCACATTTGTTTTTATTGCTTTGGCAATCATCGGAGCGCTAAGAAATAGAAAAACTAAAAAAGTTCCTATTTCCAACCCAAAAAAATCATTCAAGTTTTTCGCGTACTGTACAATAATTTTTGTGAGTTTAGCGATGCTAGCACAAATTTTAGTTCCTATATTGGACTTTGCTTTAATTTTTGTTTTTGATGTTAAGCAATACGCGATTGAAAAAAATGTATCTTATGAGCAAGCACAAAACTTTTTCATCTCACTAGCAATAAGTCGCTCGATGCTTGTCGCGGTTTTATTAATTTTTCACTTTTTAGTCTTTTTACCAATACCAATTTTTGACAAATATAATAAGCACAAATACGGTTCTTTAGAAGCATTCGAAAAATATAAAGCCAATTTTATTAAAACGAATCTAAGAAAAAACGATGCATAGAAAACTTGCATCGTTTTATTTTCGAACTGATTTTAATTAATCATTTTCAGTTGATTTTTCAATAATCGCGCGTTCTTCATCACTCAAATTAAGATCAACATTTAAATTAACATGGCAATAACCATTAGGGTTTTTATCCAAGTAGTCTTGATGATATTCTTCGGCATGAATAAAGTGACGAAGTGGCTCAAGTTCAACATAAAAATTTCTATATTTTTTTCTTAATATATTGAAAATTGAATTGATTTGGTCAAATTCTGATTCTTCACTAAAATAAACTCCAGTTCGATATTGAGGACCAATATCATTACCTTGTTTATTGTAAGAATCAGGTTCGATTAAACGAAATAAGTGAATCACCAATTCTTTTAAACTAATAACACTTGGGTTATATTCAACCTCAACAGTTTCGGCATGCATTGTATTTTTTAAATTTTTATATGTTGCATTTGTATCAATACCATTTGCATAACCACTTATTGCATTTACAACGCCTTTAAGTCTTGAAAAATAAGCCTCAACCCCTCAAAAGCATCCGCCAGCTAAATAAATTTTTTTGTTCATGATGTCTCCTAATGCAAATAATTTTACAACGAAGACAAAAAAAGCAACAATGTTGCTTATCTTTTAAACTAGTTGATCAAAAATGTCATCACCAGTTTCTGCCACTGTTGCAACACCTCAGTTTCTTGCAACAATGTTTCCAGAAGTCCCTAAACCTTCTACATCTTTAAGAACTTTTGGATTTTTAAATGATTTAGAGAAGACTGTTAAAGGCAATAATTCTCTTGTGTGGTTAAATCCTGGATATAATGGGTCATTACCGTGGTCAGAAGTCATAATTAATAAGTCATCTTCTTTCATTGCATTGATTAATACTCCAATTTTGCTGTCCAATAAAGCAATATTTGAAGCATAACCATCAACATCACGTCTATGTCCATAGTGCGAGTCAAATTGAACTAAGTTTGTGAAAATAAATTTGTTTGAACCTTCTTTTTTAGCTTCTTCAATTGTTATATCCATTGCATGGGCATCACCATCTGAATGAATTGCTCTTGAAACACCTTGACCAACAAAAATATCATTAATTTTACCAACTGCTACAACTTCAACACCAGCTTTTTGAAGTTCATTTAAAATCATTTCACGAGGTTGGTTTGCATAGTCATGTCTATTGAATGTTCTTTTGTATTTGCCATTTTCATCAGTGATAAATGGTCTAACAATAATTCTACCAACATTTCATTCTGGTTTTGATGAACAAATTTGTCTTGCTGCTTTACCATAACGATATAGATTTTCTAAACCTATTCACTCTTCATGAGCAGCAATTTGCAACACTGAGTCCATTGATGTATAAACAATAATTGCACCAGTTTCTTTTTGCTCTTGGGCGTATTCGTCAATTATATCAGTGCCAGAACCACTTTTGTTACATACAATTTTACGGCCATCAAAAGCTTTTGAAAGTTCATCTAGTAAGTCTTGTGGAAAGCCATTTTCGGTAAATGTTGGGAATGGAACTAGTGTTTTTATCCCCATCATTTCTCAGTGGCCTGCAAGTGTATCTTTAGCATTTGAAACTTCTTGCACTCTAGCCATATAAGCCATTGGTTTTGATACATGGTAATTACCATCAAGAGTAGTTATATTACCAATACCAAGTTTTTTTCAATTATCTAGGAAAAACATAGAGCTTTTTGAAGCAGATAAAATTGTGTTTGCTCCTTTATCTCCAAATGAAGTTTGATCGCGGTCAGGTCCTATACCTAAACCATCTGTAACGATCATAAAAATACGATTAAATTTAGCCATTATTACTCCTTATTTAGCATTCTCCGCTTCTCAGCGTTCAACTTCTACATTGCAATCATCAATAACTTTTTCAACATCATCAAATGTGCTAAGCATCGACCCAGATGCGCGGTCATGACCGCCACCGCCTCATTTTATTGCAACATTACGTACAATTGGACCATTTGAACGATATTCAACACGAATACGCCCGTCCTCTTCTTCATTAAATGATACTCAGAATGGATATCCTTTAATATTCCCGATTAAATTAGGGCGTGCCATATCGCCAGGTTTTTTACCTAATCCAACTGTAGTTTTGTAATCAACTTGAATGTATGCGACTTTGCCTTTTGTTTTTAATGAACTCATTAAAGTTGACTGAACTTTTAGATCTTCAAGACTTGTTTGGGCCAGTCCTAAATAAATTTTTTCAGGATTTAAATTGTTTTTGTATAGAAATGCCGCTAACTCATGAGTTCTTGAAGATGTATCTGAATATTGGAATCTTCCTGAGTCTGTTACCATGCCCAAAAACATAAAGTTTGCAGCTTTTTCATTGATTTTTCAATTCATTTGGTAAGCTAACTCGGTTACCATTTCAGCCGCAGCGGTTCTATTTTCTTCAAGTCAAACAGTACATTTGTCAAGATCATCCTCATTTGGATGATGGTCGATTCTTAGCGTTTCTGCAAATAAGTTTTTATCCAGTACTTCTCTATTAAAAATTCTTTCTTTTTGATTAGCATCAACAACAACTCCTAATGATTTTTTTAGTATTTCATCACTTGGAATTGGGTCGAAATCTAAATCTAAGAAATGTGAAAATAAGCCATTATTGTCCCCGATTGCATAAACTTTTTTGTTTGGATAATTCAATCTAAGCAACTCTCTTAAACCAAATTGACTACCCAAGCAATCCCCATCCGGGCGAATATGATGAAAAATAACTATTGAGTCGTATTGTTCAAGTTTGTTTGCAGCGTCTTTTCAAGTTCCGGTGTCTTGCATTTTCATATTATTTTTCCTCTCATTTTTCAATTGCTTTGTTTAATTGTTCCAAAATTGATGGAATTTGTTCTTTTGATTGCAATTCACAACCCGATGCATTGGCATGGCCACCACCATTGTATAGATTTGCAACTTCGTTAACAAGTGGGCCATTCGAACGTAGTCTACAACGAATTTTTCCGTCTTCTTGCTCAATAAAAAACACTCAACAAGAATTGTTTTCAATATTAGCAAGTTCGTTTACAAACATTGCTGCAGTTAATTCGCTAAAACCAAACTCTTCTTGCACTTCTTTTGTAGCAATAAAATAAAGAACTCTACCCTCTTTTTTAAAATTCGAAAGAATGTGGCCAACATATTTAATGTCTTTTAGAGTTCTTTTTCCAAGTTCTCTATGAATTACACTTGGATCAAATTTGCCCTCTTCTTCTAAAAATGCAACTAATTTGTGAGTTCTAGGTGATGTGTTAGGGTATAAAAATCTGCCACTGTCAGTAATTATTCCTAAAAATGTATGCATAGCTGCTTTTGACGAAAGTTTTCATTTTGCATCGAAAGCAATATGTGCCACCTGTTCAGCTGCAGCAACATAATCTGCATCAACAAACAAGTAATCATATTCAATATCACTTCCGTTTGGATGGTGATCAATTCTTAATTTTGCACTGAATTTATCACTCAATAATAAATCACCATGAACAATTCTATCTGAACTTGACCCATCAACCATAATTCCTAAAGAATCGGTAAAATCAATTGATTCAATTGGATCAAAATGATAGTCCATAAATTCAAAACTGTCTAAACTATCCCCAACTGTATAAACATTTTTTTCAGGAAAATTATCTTTAATCATTTGTGCTAATCCATGTTGAGAACCTAGGCAATCCCCATCAGGACGTGTATGATGAAAAATTACTATATTTTTATGTTTTTTAATAGCATCAATTGCTACTTGTGTGCTACCTATTTTCAATATTACCTCCTTATGTTTCTTTTATGTGTGTTTATTATACTATTTATTAATTTTAAGTTTAATATTAATAGAATTTTAAAACGCAACTAATTGTTTTAAAATTTACCAATTCAATTGAAAAATGAATGTAAAATAAAACTTTTAAATAACTAAAATATATAAATTCCATTTGATCGCAAATGGTCAAGGACTTCTGCAATCAATTTATCAACTATCTCGCCATTAACCATTTTTATAAATTTTTCAAGGTCATAAAACATATAATAAATTGACTTTAATTCCTTATTTCATCTTGTTTTAGCGCTGTGAAGATTGCACAAAAAACCACCCTTGTAAAACTCAAAATCAGCTAGATTTTGAGTATTTTTGCACTCAACACATTTATTTATTATTGGTCCTATACCGAAACTAAACAAACTATTAGCCAGCACAAATAATAAAAGCCTTTTATTTATGCCTTCGCCTAAATATTTAAGGGTTTGGCAATATTTATCAAACATATCAAAACTTTTACCCAAAATCGAGTCTAAAATTTTAACTGCATGAATAACAAAATTTAAATTTGCCGAGCTTGAATAATCAATATTTTGAATTGTAGTTGCTTTTTTAAGTCTGCCCACACTACCATATTTACGCGCAGCAAAATATTCAATTTCAGCAACTGTGCCAACTAATAAATTGGCTTTATTTTTTGAAGCGGCTTTATTAATTCCTTTTGCAAGCAGCCTAAATTTGCCTTTTTTACCAAAAAAGTCTACAAATGAATCATTTTCATTTGTTGATGAATCAATGATTTTAAGCACAATTGCTTTTGAAATTTGCTCTGCCATAATTATTAATATTTTATTCTAATTTTTAATTTATAATTTCAATATCTAACTTATAATATTTATTTATTAGGAGGTATTGTGGAAAAACAACAAGCGGTAAAAATATTCATGGATATTTTAGAGACCACGCCCGGAATTTATAGTATTCAGTGCCCTTATAATTGTGAAAACAGCGACTGTGGTGATTGCATCATAGTTTGCAAAAATGAATCATCTCACTCGTGGGATTTTACAGCTTCAATAACAATTTTAAAAAATAGTAATCTTAAAAACATTGTTAACTCAATAACAACAATCGTTAGGTTTGCTTTAAGAAAACAAAAACAAAAGCTTGGCAAGCTTAATATTTTAGTCGGAGGTTTGAATAATGATTAAACAAATAGATGGGAAGATATTTTATGATTTATGTCTTTCTGGCGCCAATAACTTAATGAATAATAAAAATCGAATTGATGCATTAAATGTTTTCCCTGTCCCTGATGGTGATACAGGTACAAATATGTCTTCAACTGTAAAAGCAGCAATTCAAGGAATAGATAGAAATAATGATAATTTAACTGAAGTTGCAAATAAATTTAGTAAAAGTATGCTTTTTGGTGCTCGCGGTAACTCTGGGGTTATTTTAAGCCAAATTTTTAAAGGATTTGCAATATCATTTGAAGGCAAAAAGTCTGTTGACATCAAAGGTTTATTAGATGGATTTAAAAAAGCAACTGAAAAAGCATATGGTTCTGTTCTTAAACCAGTTGAAGGAACAATGCTAACAGTTATTAGAGAAACTACTGAGCAACTTGAAAAAATAGTCGATAATTCAACAACATTTGAAGTATTTTTTGAACTTGCTGAAAAATTCGCTCGCAAAGCTTGCGATAACACTCCAAATAAATTAAAAATTTTACGCGAAGTTGGAGTTACTGACTCAGGTGGAGAAGGTCTTTACTCAATAATTTTAGGAATGAACTCTTATGTAAAGGGTGAACCAGTTGAAATTAAAGAAGAAACAGCTGCAGACACATTTATTCAAACAAGCGAAGTTTATGATGGTGAATTTGGCTATTGTACCGAATTTATAATCGAATTAGCAAAAGTAAATGATTTCAAAAAAGATTTATTTGAAAAAGCATTAAACAAACAAGCAACAAGTTTAGTTGTTGTTCAAGACAATGAAATTGTTAAAGTTCATGGACACACACTAAAACCAGGTAATTTATTGAACTTTGGTCAAAGATTCGGTGAATTTATCAAGATTAAATCTGAAAATATGAGCTTGCAAGCTGAGGAATCAAGAAATAAAAATGTTGTTATTAATGAAAATAACGAAATTGAAAAAGAATGTGCAATTATTTCTTGCAACCTAGGATCTGGAATCATTGCTAAAATGAAAGAATTAGGTTGCGATGCAATTATTGAAAGTGGACAAACACAAAATCCTTCAGCACAAGATATTGTTGATGCCATTAGTTCAGTAAACTCAAGTAATGTTTTTGTTCTACCAAACAACTCAAATATTTTTCTAGCAGCAGAACAAGCAGCTAAGATAATAAATGATAAAAATGTTTATATTATTCAAACAAGAACGCAAATGCAAGGTATTTCAGCAATGATATTCTTCAACGGGGAATCAAGCGCAGAAGAAAACCTAGACCTGCTTAATGATGCAATTAAAAATGTTACAACCGGTGAAGTTACTACTGCTGTAAGAAACACCAAAATTGATAATGTAAAAATTAATGAAGGCGAATTTATTGGCATAATTAACGGAAAAATTACAACATGTACACCAAATTACATTGAAACAGCTAAAGAAATTGTTAAAAAAACAATTACTAACGACCATGAACTAGTAACAATTTACTATGGAAACGACATTTCTGAAGAAGATGCAAATGAATTGCAAGCATTTATTGAAAGTCGTTACGATGTAGCTGTTGAAATTGTCAATGGGGCCCAACCAAACTATCACTTCTTAATAAGTTTTGAATAAAATGGATAAAAAATTCACAATAGCATTTGACATAAATGGCAATGATAACGGCATATTTGCCGCAGTTTCTGCCTCTTATTCATTTGCAAAACAAAATCCAAATTTTAAGATTATTTTAGTTGGCCCTGAAAAGGAAATCTTAGAAACAAAAGTTGCTGGATTTGTTAAAAAACCAGAAAATATTGAAATAATTAATAATAATCTAATATCACTAAATCCTGAAAATATTCGAGGCTCTTTACACGAACCCACTTCAATGAATATTGCAATTGATTTGGTAAAAAACAAAAAAGCTCAAGCTGTTTTGAGTTCTGGCAATAGCGGACTATATTTAGCAGCAAATACTTTTAAATTAAAACGCTTGCCTAACACTTCAAGAGCTGCTTTTATGCCAATTATGCCAACCATTTTTGGTAATAAATGACTACTTTTAGATGTTGGCGCAAACATCGAAACCAAATCAGAATACCTTGTTGAATGAGCAATTATTGCCAATGTTTTTGCTAAAATCATGCTGAAAATAGAAAATCCAAGAGTTAGTTTAATAAACATTGGAACTGAAGACAATAAAGGTATTGAAACAATAAGATCCGCTCACCAAATTCTTAAATCAACCAAAGACTTAAATTACATTGGTTTTGTTGAACCAAGAGAAGCCTTAAATTCAATTTGCGACGTCGGGGTTATAGATGGTTATGGCGGAAATTTAGTGCTTAAAAGTCTAGAGGGAGCAATTTTAAGTTTTAAGGAATTATTAAAAAACAAAATTTCTAAATCAATTGTTAGAAAAATTGGTTATCTTTTAGCCAAAAATGCATTTAAAGATGTAGCGGAAACCCTTGATTATCGGAATGTTGGTGCTGCTTGAGTAATTGGTGTTGACGGCGTGGCAATTAAATCGCACGGCGGAAGCGACCAAAAAGCCTATATCGGCGCACTAAATCAAATTAAACTGGGTCTTGAAAATGATGTTTTAAACAAATTTAAATTGGCCCTTAACAAGAAAAATGAATAAAAAATACTTTGAACAATTTATTGAATTTTTGAATAAATACTCAATAAGGCCTAAAAAAATATCTGATTATGATGCCGCTTTTACTCACCCTAGTTTTGTAAAATCTAGCAAAGTAAAAAGTTTTATACCCGATTATCAAAGATTAGAATTTTTAGGTGACTCTGTTTTGCAATTTTTAACCTCAAATCATCTTTTTTTGAATAATAAAAATATTGATGCGGGTCAATTAACACTGATGCGGGCAAAATTAGTATCAACTGAAAATTTGTATGCTATTTCAAAGCAATTAAACTTAAGTAAATATCTAAAAACTGGCGATGGCCAAACAGCGTCGCAAGTAATCAATTCAAAAAAAGTAAATGCTGATATTTTTGAATCATTTATTGGTGCATTGTACTTAGATCAAGGATTGCAAAAAGTTAAAACTTTTTTAAGTGAAACACTTTTTAAAACAAAAATCGATCTCAACTCATTGAAAGATCCCAAAACTTCGTTTCAAGAATATATGCAAGCATTCTCAAAAATGTCTGTAATTTATGAAACAATTCAACAAAATTCTTCTTTTATATCAAAAGCCACACATTCTGGCAATGTCTATGGAATGGGAAAAGGCAAAAATAAACAAGAAGCTGAAGAAAACGCTGCAAAAGATGCTCTTGCAAAACTAGCAGCAAATAGAAAGGATGAACATGAAATTAATTAGAGTTCAAGCACACGGATTTAAGTCATTTGCTGATCCAATTTCACTGACTTTTGACGGTGGTGTTGCTGGTATAGTTGGACCAAATGGTTCTGGTAAATCTAATATTAATGATGCCATTCGTTGAGTTCTTGGAGAAAGAAGTGCCAAAGAGCTACGTGGTGATAAAATGGACGATGTTATATTCCAAGGTTCGCAAACCGCAAAACCAATGGATAGAGCCGAAGTCACTTTAACATTTGACAATAAAGACGGTAAAAATTCAATCCCACACGAAACATTCACTATATCTCGTGTTTTGGAAAGAGGTAGCGGAACTAATAAATATTATTTAAATGGTGAAGAGTGTCGTCAAAAAGATATTCTTGAGATAGCTATGGAATCTGGAATTGGTAAATCAAGTTTAGCAATTATTTCGCAAGGTACAGTTTCAGATATAGCACAATCAACACCTGAGCAAAGAAAGAGCATCTTTGAGGAAGCTGCCGGAGTTTCAAAATACAAGTTTAAGAAAAAAGAAGCAATTTCAAAACTAGAAAAAACTCAATCTAATTTAGATATTATTGAAGCAAAAATCAAAGAGATTGAAAGAACACTTATTCCACTTAGAAAACAAGCTGAAAAAGCAAAAATTTACATTGAAAAATCAGAAGAATTGAGAGATGTTGAAGTTGGTCTTCTTGTTGATAATATTCAGAGATTCGGCGACATATATGAAAAATTAAATATTGAACTTGAAGGTGTTGCTGAAAGCAAAAGTGATTTAGAAGAAAGAATCAAACAAACAGATTCAAAAATTGGCCAAAACCATTCATTTAAAATTGAATTGGAAAATGATATTGAGTCATTAAACAATGAATTAAAAGAAGTTGAATCAAGATTAAAAAGCATCGAAATTGCTCTAAGTCAAGAAACAGCACGCGAAAAACTTATTGAGCAAGGTGAAATCGAAGTTAACAAAGAAGAAAGAATCAAGGCATTCAAAAAACTTGCAACAACTTATACAAGCGAAATTAAAAACATAGATAACCAAATTGAAGTGTTAAAAATTAGAATTCATGAAAATGCACAAGGTTTAAAAGAAACTGAGAACGAAATTTTAAAACTTAACACAGCTAAGTCAGCAAAAGAAACCGACTTAATTAAAGTTAAATCGCGTTTAGACATTTTAAAACAACAAAAAGAAAATAACACAATGCTTTATAAAGGTACAAAAACCATTATTGAAAATAAAGCATACTTTGGAAAACCTTTAAAAGGTACTGTTTCTGACTTAATCAAAGTTGAACCTGAATACATTCGTGCTATTGATGCAGTTCTATCATCAGCTACTCAACATCTTGTTGTCGATAAATCAGAAACAGCCGTTAAAGCAGTTAACTTTTTAAAATCAAACGATGGTGGTAGAGCTACATTTATTCCACTAACCTCAATACAACCTAAATCAGTAAGAGATGACCATTTATTAGGTATTCAAGGCCATGTTGGTTTTGTTGCTGTTGCATCAGATTTAGTAAACACCGAGCCTGAATTTGATGTTCTTAAAAGATTTTTACTAGGTAATGTTATCGTTGCAAGCGACATTGACAATGCGAATAAAATTTCAAACATTTTGGAGCGCCGTTATATGATCGTTACCCTTGATGGGGATACAATTAGAGCTGGTGGTATTATTGTCGGGGGTGCTAAAGATAAATCAGAAAGCTTGCTTGGATTTGATGAAAAAATCAAAGAATTCAAAAAAATAATTCCAGGTCTAAATGCTCAAATTCAATTATTATTAACAAAAATAAACGAGGCAAAAAATAAAAGAAGTCAAGCATATGAATTTGATACAAATTTAAAAGCCAAAATTTCTGCGTTAGACAGTTCTCGTGCTGCAAAAAGATCTGACCTAGACCAATTAGAAGTTAAATTAGCTTCACTAAATGCAAAAATCGAAGAATTAGACCAAAATCAAATTGAAAAAGACGAAAAAAGCAGAAATGATTTTGCTTCTTTAAATACAAAGAAAGACACAATTGAAGCTACATTATTTGCCAAAAGACAAAGCTATAAAAAATTAATGTCAGAGATTGACCAATTACAATTAACAAAAGATGATTACTCATCAACCCTTAACAATTTAATTCGCTCATTTGCTGACAAAATCACTGAAAAAGAACGCTCACAAATGAAAGTTGAAACTTCAAGAGAACGTTTAGCGAGCCAATACAAACTAACATTTGATGCAGCTGCTGATTCATACAAACTTGAATTACCTCGCGAAACAGCTGAAGAAATTGTTAGAGAACTAAGAGAAGAAATTAGTAAACTTGGTTCAGTAAACATTGAATCACTTGAAAAACTTGTTGAAGAGGAAACTAGATTTAATGAATTAAGCCATAATTTCAATGAATCAAGTGAAGCAAAACAAATTTTGGTAAAAGCTATTGCTGATATTGATAAAGTTATTATTAATAGACTTGTTAACATTGTAAATGATGTAAATCCTTCATTTAATGAAGTTTTTGCAACAATGATGGGTGGCGGAAAAGCTGAATTATATTGAACTGACCCAAATGATATTCTTGAATCAGGTATTGAAATTAAAGCTCAGCCACCAGGGAAAAACATTGCTAACATTAAATTATTCTCAGGCGGTGAAAAATCACTTATTGCTATTTCATTACTATTCGGTATACTAAAAGCTCGTCCGCTTCCATTGTGTATTCTTGATGAAGTTGAGGCTGCACTTGATGAAGCCAATGTTGTTAGATATGCTGAATATCTACAAGAATTAAAAGCAAAAACACAATTTTTAGTTATAACTCACCGTCACGGTACAATGTCAAGAGTTGATGCTCTTTTTGGGGCGACAATGCAAAATCGTGGTGTAACCACAATGTTTAGCCTTGAACTAGCTGAAGCTAAAAAACTTGTTAAAGATGAGCAAAAAGATGTTTCAGAAGTATTAAGAGAACAATAAAAAGTGCGCAGGCACTTTTTTTGTTTTAAGATTCGTCAACATATTGAGTATTGAATTTACCAATAATTTGGTGGACAGGTTTAACACTAATTCAAACACTTGGGCAAATATTTCGTATATCTTTTATTATGTTACGAGCTTCTAAATAAAGCATTGTTGTTTTGATTTTGATTACCTCTTCATTACTGAAGCCACTTATTGATTTTTCAATTGAAAACGCATGTCAATATTGAATATCCTTAAAGTAATTTAATACAATTTCAGAATTTGAAGAGCAAGATATTTGAATTTCAACTTTTTTGTATTTTGGATACAGTAAACCAACCAACAAGTTGACGACTGCTATGTATAAAAATGATGTAACTTCTCTCATACCAACAATAACTTTAAATTTGGTTGGAGTATAAACCTTGCTGCCTTCTACTATTTGTACTGCTACTGCATTATTATGTGGTTTTGCAAATGCAAATATAAGTAAAAAGGTAATTGAAGTCATTAGTGCAATTGCACTCAATATTGAACCTACACTTTTTTGTTTTTTAGTTGAAAAATAGTAAGCAACAATATCAGTCCCCCCTGTTGAGCCGCCAAATTTTCAAGCTAGCGAGATTGATGCACCAACAAATATTGAGCCAATTGCCCCATTAACCAAAATTGGTCAGGTAGTTGGATTTTCATAAGTTTGTTCACTAATCATTATATCCCTTGACCAACCCGGAGCAACATTAAATACTTTGATTAGTCAATCTGCCGCTGATGAGTTGGATCCATTAAACTCAAAACTCAATGCAAAATTAATTATTATTTGAAAAATCATAAATTCAAGAGTGTGCAAAATAAATGTTTTCTTTATTTTAGTGGCAAAAGCACAAAATAAAGGAATATTTATACCAAGATACATCAAGGCAAAATATGGTTCAGTTTGTTTAAAAACTAAAGTTATCAACATTGGGACTCCTGAAAGTCCAGATGGTATAGTTTCAGACCTTTGCAAGAAAACAATAACACCAAAACTAAATAACAATGCCGAAACAAACATAAAGAATGTTCGTGTCAAATAAGTTAATAAATTTCTTTTTTTGATGCCTTCTTCATTGGGGTTTTGATTGCTATAAACATATGAGCCCATTTTGTAATCTTTAATTTTTTGATTCAACTTTTTAACTGAAGATGATTCAGTTTTCTTTGATGTTGATTTATTAGTATTCATGATTAAAATTGTACTAATTATTTAAAATTTTATAAATAAACTTTTGTACATAAATAACAATTTTAAATTTTAATTGTAATTCATTAAATCTGCTACGTGTGTTATTAAATTTGCGCCATTTTTTAGTAAATAATTATTACCATCCTCTAAATCAACACTTGGATAACAAAACACTTCTTTACCTAATTCAACAAAATAATTAGCTAAATTTATTATGCCCGAGGCATTCTTGGACCCGTAAATAACCAAATTGTCAGCTAAAACAGATATTAGCGCATTTCTTTCCTTAAATCTTATATATTTTGGATTTACATCTGGTGGATATTGTGAAATAAATAAATCTAAATCATTCTCCAATTCTTTTGCTAAATATTTATGCCCGCTTGCTAAAATATGAATTACACCTTTATTGACTAAATTAAACATTTTAGCAATCTTTCGGTCAAATTTAGTGAAGTCACTTGTAACCAAATTAAATTGTTTACTCATTGAATCGAATGAATTGTCCAAATATTTTTCTGTTGCCATATTTTCTACATCACCAGTCATGCAAACTAAAGGGTTATTTAATATATTTAAATCCCCTCGATAATAAATTACATATGGTGCATACTTAAGTTTTTTAAATGCTTCTGGGTATTCTTTGTCAAAGACTGTTATATATTTTAAATTAGCACTTTCTAAAATTTTTTTAATTTGAATTATTTGTGATTCTGTGACTTTTTTCTTTTTGATTAAATCTTTGAATATTTCGTAGTTGTTTCCTTTGTTTATGTATGAAAAGTACAATAATATATCGTTCATTTAGCCTCCTAATAATCAATATGAAAAAATGTAAGATCAATTAAAAAAAGGAAAAAAATATAAAAAAACCGGATTAATTCCGGCTTAAATTAGTTGTTTTTTTGTGTAACAACTCTTTGTTCATATACAGAGGCATATGTACGATTTCTACGTTTTTCAAATTTTACATATCCTGAAATTAAAGCATAAATTGTATCATCTTTACCAATACCTGCGTTTGTGCCTGGGAAAATTTTTGTTCCTCTTTGACGGAAAATAATTGACCCTGCTGTACAGTATTGTCCATCACCTAACTTAATGCCAAGTCTTTGGCCGCGACTATCACGACCGTTTCTGGTAGAACCACCGGCTTTCGTGTGTGCCATTGAATTAACCTACTATTTTTTGAACTTCAACACGTGTGTAAGGTTGACGGTGTCCAAGTTTTCTTTTGTGAGTTGATTTGGCATTGTGACGGTATACAATAATTTTTTTGCTTTTGCCTTGTTTTTGGATTACTCCTTCAACATAAGCTTTTTCAAGATATGGTTTACCAATTTTATCTCCAACTAGTAAAACCTTGTCAAATTTAACTTTTGAGCCTTCTTCACCTTCAATTTTTTCAATGAAAATGGTTTGCCCTTCTTTGACTAAAATTTGTTTGCCTCCAGTTTCAATAATAGCTAACATGTCTATTAATCTCCTGTTTTTGTGGCTCATCTTTAAGGTGGCATTTTATGCGCTTGTTAACCTGTTCAGAATGGTTACAAAAGTAACATTTGAATTATAGACCAAAAGCTTAAAAATCAAAATATATTTAGTAACTTACATAAATTGTTCTAGTTTCAATAACTGGTTTTATTTCAGCTTTAGTTGGGTCATTATTTCATTTTACAGCACTTGTGCCAATTTTATTTTCACCAGACCTGCTAGTAAACATTTTTATAATATGTGCAATCGCTGTAATTCCCGAAATAACAATTGGAGCCAGTGTGCCAATAACAGCTAATGTTGCGGCTCCACCATAAATGTTTGCTTGTTGCTTTTCAGTTAGTTTTTTCAAATTTACCTCCCAGCATAAATTAATCTCTTCAATTTAAATTACGTTGAAAAAGTAAAAAAATATTAAAAACAACGCTTTTTTGCGTTGTTATTTACTAAGTTTTTCGTTAAGTTTTTTAAGTTCTTCCAAAATCAATTCTTCAGTAGTTGGTTCAGGTAATTTTTCGGGTTCGGCTGGTTTTCTTTTGTTTTTTCAAGCAATTATAGAACCTCTAATTAAGAACACAATCATTAAAAATATGTAAATAATTGTTGCAGTTATTAGAAAGGCAATTAAAGCCCCTAAAAACTTGCCAATCAACATGCCCTGTCATTCTCATTTTTCAAAACTTTGAGTACCAATCATTTTTGCAATTGGTGGCATTATAATGTCATTTGCCAATGATTTAACTAATTCGTTAAACGCCGCCCCTAATAAAAGACCAATTGCAAGCATGAACATGTTGCCTCTTTTAACAACATTTCACGCATCTTTGCTTGCTTTTTTAAACATAATTTATTAAATTATTCCCCTTTCTTAGTTAAAACTACTAAAGCATATTTGATTACTCTGCCGTTTAATAAGTATGCATCTGAGTTTATTTTTGCAATTTTACCCGGTTCTGCATCATTATCAATCACAAAATCAATAGCTTTTTGAGTTTTAGGGTCAAAATCATCACCAATGTTTGGTTTTTCAATTACTAAACCATGTTTTGAGAAAACAGATTCAAGCATATTTAGTAACATTGTAAATCCACCTACATATGTTTTTACAGATTGGTCATTGCTTTGCGCGCCGGATTCAACTGCTAATTTAAAAGTAGAATATGGATTTGAAAAATCTTCAAAGAATTTTTGCAAAGCATACAATTTGATTTTATCGATTTCTTCTTGAGGAACAGTTATTCTTTTTCCTTCATTTAATTCATTAGTTAAATTACGAACTTTATCTTTTAATGTTTCATTGATATTTTCAAGTGCATTGAATTTTTGCTTCAATAATATTAATTCTTTTTGTGCTTCAAGATTATTTTTAATTAATTGTGCTTTTAGTTCTTGTTCTCTTAATTTTTTAATGTGATTAAAAGATTTGTTTATAACTTCAAATTTGACCTTTTTGTAATCAGGATTTATAGAAGAAAGATCTAAATGAAAGTTATATTTTTTTAGTAATCCACTTTTAATTATTTCTTGATCAAAGCCAGTAACTATTTTTTCTTCTCCAATTGTAATTTCAATTGATTTGGGAGAAAATTCACCAATAGTTTTATTGTCACAAAACGCATTTATATCTAAACGCATTATATCGCCATTTTTAACTTCTAATTTACTCATAAAACTCCTATTTTTTGTCAATTATTAAGTCTTCTAATAATTTGATAGCTGCCATTGATTTTTGATAGTCCATTCTATTTGAACCAACAAGACTAATTTCTTTAATTTTGCCCTCATCATTAATTTTTTTAGTGATAATTGAACTATGATCAGGGCGAACTGAAATTTTTAAATTTGAATCATCTTCAATGCCATTTTCAATTGTTTGTCATATTGATTGATTCTCAATCAAATAAAGTATTTTACTTAGATCTGGGCGCGATATTTCATCAGCTAAAACAATTTTATCTTTGCCATAAACAACATTTTTATTTTTAAGTTCAAAATCAAATACATTATTAACCATGCTTTCTAAAATGGTTTCATAATTTTTAATTTGTGAAGCCAATATTGGCGCTAAACTATCAGCTGTTTGGCGCAGTTTTAAAATTGGCACATCAATTAAACGTTCTTTAAATATTCTAATAGCGATTCGCAAGTCATTCATATCACATTTACTTGTGTCTAAACTAACAGTTCGATGGCTAACCTCGCCAAAAGAAGTTACCAAAACAATTGTTGCATCATTTTCTGTCAAAGGAACTAATTGAATACTTTTTAGTGTTGCCGATTCGTTGGTTTCACTTGTTACAAGTGTAATACCAACTGTGTCTGAGATAACTTGGCAAGCCTCTCTAACTGTATCTTCAACATTTGCGCGTCTTTTAGCAAAAATATCTTTAATTTTTTCCTTTAATGTTTGAGTATCATGAACAACCAAATTCGATGCATAATATTGATAACCCATAATCGAAGGAACTCTACCGCTTGATGTGTGTATTTTTTCAAGGTAGCCAAGTTGTTCTAATTCTTGCAAAATGTATCTAACTTTAGCACTTGAGCAGTCAATATTGTAGCGTTCGATTAATGTACTTGAACCAACAGGTTGGCCAGTTTCAATATAAAGTTCAATAGCTAATTTAAGAAATTTATTTTTCTCATCATTTAAAGAAAAGTCCAGACTATTTTTCATATTTGAATTATAC
The DNA here is from genome assembly GCF_900660525.1 of Mycoplasmopsis bovigenitalium. Classification (NCBI taxonomy): domain Bacteria; kingdom Bacillati; phylum Mycoplasmatota; order Mycoplasmoidales; family Metamycoplasmataceae; genus Mycoplasmopsis; species Mycoplasmopsis bovigenitalium. Next base: position 670,670 of record NZ_LR214970.1, read on the forward strand.
CATAAATTAGCATTTTAATGCTTTGAGTGCTAAAACAAGTTGTTTTACATATATATTCATTTTTCAATTGAAAAAGAAAAATCCCTAATGGGATTTATTCACAAAAATACAAATTATTTTTGATTTGATTTTGCAAGACGTTGATTGAATTTGTCAATCATACCTGTTGCTTTTGTTTTAGCTCTGTCACCTGTATATGCAACGTGGCAGCCTGAGCAAACGTCAACAGAAATAGCTGTTTTAGTAGTACCAAATGAGAATTCTGTGTTGCATGTAGAGCAAACTACATTAACTCTGTTATGTTGTGGGTGAATATCTTTTTTCATTATTTCTCCTACTTTCTATTTAACTATTTTGAATAGAACTCAACAACTAAGTTTTCTTTAATTTCTGGTAATACTTCTGTTCTTTCAGGTAGACGATCTAATTTAGCAGCAAAATCTTTTAAAGTAATTCATGAAGCAGTTAGTTTTGCTTCTAAATTAGCAAGGATTTGTACATTTTTTTGTGATTTTTCTTTAAGAGCAATAACTTGACCAACTTTAATTGTCATTGATGGAATATTTGCTTTTTTGCCATCAACTGTAAAGTGGTTGTGAGCAACAAGTTGACGAGCTTGTCTTCTTGTATTAGCAAAACCAGCACGGTAAACCAAGTTATCTAAACGTGATTCAAGAAGTTGGATTAAGTTTGTACCTAAGATACCTTTAATTTTTGTAGATCTCTCAAAGAATTTTCTTAATTGTTTTTCGCTCATTCCGTAAACAAATTTAACTTTTTGTTTTTCGTATAAGTGTAGACCATAGTCAGATAATTTAACTCTTTTGTTTCCGTGTTGACCTGGAGCATAAGTTCTCTTTTTACCTTTTGAGAATTCTTTTCCAGTTTCTAATATAGAAAAACCGTAACGACGAGCTTTTTTAAATACAGGACCTGTATATCTCATAATTTTCCTCTCTTTGCATAAACATAAAAAGGGTTGTTTCCTAGTTATTGATCTAAATTTAATGATTTCAACATTCAGCTAGTTTACTATCAAATCAATATGAATATAGATTTTATTCACTATAAACAACTGCTGTAATATGCTTTTCAATTATATTGAATAAATAAAAAAAGCAAAATATTAAATTCTACTTTTATTATTATGTTTTTTAGATAAAAATTTTTTTATTAACTTAAAGATTTTGCTTGTTAAAACTTTAGCTTTGAATGTGTCAAAAAATGCAAATACTGGTTTGAATTTATAAACATAACAAAGGTTTGTGGTAACCTTGATTTTATCAGTGGTAAAATCATAATAAACGATTAATTCGTGATTTTTTGAATTTGATAATTTAAACAGGTAAAACTTACTATCTTCATAACTTAAAATCGCAGAACAATTTTGTATATTTTTCAATGGTTTATTTTTTACGAATTCTTTTGTAAATTCAATCAAATGGTCAATATTTTTAACAACTATTTTATTCTGAAAATTAACTTGTTTATACTGCCCAAAACACTCTATTATTCTATTGTGCTTAAACGACAATAAATTGTTTCGATTTAGATATGAATTTATCATTCAAATTAAACAAGTGATAAAGTAATGATTATTAAATTCATTTGAGTATTTAGGATTAGCTATGAAATTATTTTCATTGTATGCAAAAACATAGTTTGAATTTTTCAACAGATCTTTATATGTTGCTTCATCAAAATATTCTCAACCCACATTGTATTGACTCAATAATTCCTTAATGCCATTGTTGGCTGAGTGTGGAATTAAGACAATAAATTTTGAAATATCAACATGGGCCCTTTTGTATTCTTCTAAGTAAAAATCTAAATATATCATTGCCAATAAATTCGAATTAATTAGTTGGAATTTATTATTGATTCGAAGAAAAATATCTATCTTGTCAATTTCGTTTTGATGAATTATGCTTGATATTTTCTCACGAGTGAAATACGCTTCAAAAAAATATAGTAATGTTTTAATTTTTTTTATTGACAATGATTTATTTTTGGCGATAAAATCACTTGGATAATTTGTTAGTAATGATTTTGATATTTCGAAACTATTTAAATTATTTTGGTGAAACAAATAAGTTTTAGATTTATATCTTTGTCTTATGCCAATAAATGGTTTTAAAATTCCGCTTTTTGAAGTGCTTGAGTTTACAATTGTTTGATATTTTATGTTGTTAAATGACTGAGCAGTGGTGCTGTCGAATTTGAACACCATATTTTCATTGTAAGATTGAATAATTTTTTCAAGTAAATTTTTGTTTATTGATTGGAGATTTTTGTCTAATATTTTAATATAAGCATTTTGATTTTTTGAATCAATAAATATCTTAATAAGGTAATCTAATTCATTCGTTTTAAAGGCTAATTCGTCAATTCATAAAGATGAAGATACGGGTTTATCATAGGTATAAATTTGGTGTTTTTTTGTTTGCAAAAAAGCTGATAATTTGCGTATGTATTGATGTTGAGTTTTTCCTAAAATCGTAACTAAAATTTTGCTATTTTTATTAAGTGCGAGATCAATTGAGTAGGCTAAAAGCGTTAGTGATCCGTATTTAATAGGGGTTTTTTCGGTTACATTTTTGAAATATAATCTATCCGAATAAAGATGTAGCAAATCTTTCATATTTCCTCAATTAAGCTAATAAATCATTTTCATCATCATTTTCGTCAATGAATTCTTCATCATCGATTTCATCAACTTTATATTCTTGTGTTTGTTGTTTAATTAAATCTATTAGTTCAGAAGATTTTTTAGCTGATTCTTCATCTTCTTCCTCGCTCGACTTAATAACTTCAACGGCTTGAATTTTTTCTTTGTTTTTTAGGTTTATTAATTTAACACCTTTACCACTTCTGCCAATAGTTGAAATGTCTTTAATTAGCATTCTAATAGTTAGACCGCTTGTGGTAATAATTAATAATTCATCAGTTGGATTTACAAAACGAGCAAAAACAATGTTACCTGCTGATTTAGCATTAATACCTTTAACACCCTTGCCGCCACGTTTAATTAATCTAAATTCTTCATGGTGTGTTAGTTTACCAAAACCTTGTGAACCAATTGTCAATACTAATTCACCCTCAAGACTTGATGATGCAGAATTAACAATTTGTTCACTTGCTAGACTGATTCCTTTAACACCAGTTGCAACACGAGACATTGGTCTAATATCTTTTGAGTTAAATTTAACAATTCGATCTTCATTATTAGCAATCATAATTAATGATTCATCATTAACAACAAGCGCCCTAACTAATTCATCATTATCACGCAATTTAAAAGCGTATTTTCCATTAGCATTAATTGTTTGATAATTGTCAAGTGAGGTTTTTTTGATAACACCAAATTTTGTGACAGTGAATAAGAATTCTGTTTGTTTATATTCATTTATAGGTAGAATTGAAACAATTATTTCTCCATCTTTTGTGTTTAAATTTGGAACCAAGTTCACAAATGGCACGCCTTTTGATTGTTTTGATAATTCTGGAACTTCGTGAGCTCTAATTCTATAAACACGAGCGTGATTTGAGAATAATAATAAATCAGTATGAGTTGAACAAGTAATTAAAGAAGCAACATCATCGTCGTCATAGGTTTTCATTGTTGTAACACCAACACCGCCTCTTCTTTGAGTTTTATACTCCTCAAGATCAATTCTTTTTACATAACCTTTGGCCGATGTAGTAATCACAACTTCTCTTTTGTTAATTAGATCTTCATCAGTGATTTTATCACCAGCTTCAAAATCAATTTGAGTTCTTCTTGCATCACCGTATTTTTCTTTAACTAGTGTTAGCTCATCAATAATTAATTGAATTAATTTTGCATGATCAGCTAAAATTTCTTCGATTTTTGCAATTTCAGCCATCAATTCATTCATTTCTTGAATCATGTTCTCAATTGCTAAGCCAGTTAAACGTCCAAGACGCATATCAACTATTGCTTTTGTTTGTCTTTCGCTTAAAGAAAATCTTTGTGCTAAACTTTGTTGTGCTTCTGCGTCATTACGAGATTTTTTGATTATTGCAATTACTTCATCAATGTTTTCAACAGCAATTTTAAGACCTTCCAAAACGTGAAGTTTATCTTTAGCTTTTTCAAGATCAAATTTAAGTCTTCTTGTAACAACATCTTCTTGATGTTTTAAATAAACTTCGATTGCTTGTTTAATGTTAAGCAATTTAGGTTCACCGTCAACAAGTGCAACAAAGTTAACATTGTAATTGACTTGTAGGTTTGTTTGACGATAAAGTTTGTTTAATAAAATGTATGGATTAGCATTTCTTTTAACATCAATAACAATTCTAATGCCTTCTCTGTTTGATTCATCTCTTAAGTCAGAAATGCCTTCAATTGTTTTATCTTTTACTAAATCAGCAATTTTTTCAATGATTGCGGTCTTTTTAATTTCATATGGAATTTCAGTAACAATTATTCGGCTTCTACCATTTTTGAATTCTTCTACTTTTGCAACTGAACGAATTGGAATTGAACCCTTACCAGTTTTATATGCTTCTTGAATGCCTTTTGTGCCTAAAATTGTGGCTCCTGTTGGAAAATCGGGGCCAGGTAAATATTGCATTATTTCATCAATTGAAATTTCGGGATTTTTTGCGACAGCAATAGTAGCATCAATTGATTCGGTCAAATTATGAGGTGGAATATTTGTTGCCATACCAACAGCAATACCCGAACCACCTGTAACTAGTAAATTAGGAAAACGGGATGGTAAAACAACTGGTTCAATTTCGCTTGCATCATAGTTATCAACAAAATCAACGGTATTTTTCTTAATACCATCCAACATTTCAGAAGCAACCTTACTCATTCTTGCTTCTGTATAACGCATTGCAGCGGCCCCATCACCATCTATTGAACCAAAGTTACCATGACCATCAACTAAAGGATAACGCATTGAAAAATCTTGTGCCATACGCACCATTGCTTCATAAACAGATGAATCGCCGTGAGGGTGATATTTACCTAAAACATCACCAACAATACGAGCACTTTTTCTGTGTTGAGTTGAATGAGTAATGCCTAATTCACTCATATCATATAAAATACGTCTATGAACTGGTTTTAGTCCGTCTCTCGCGTCAGGAAGCGCACGTGAAACAATAACACTCATTGCGTATTCCAAGAATGAGTTTTTCATCTCTTTATTGATGTCTACTGGGAATAAACCGTCAATTGGTTGATCAATTATTTGACTTTGAACAACATAATCCTCTTTATTTTGTGGTATTTCTTCTTCATCTTCTTCAATTTCAGGGGTTGGTTCTTCTTTAAAGGCTACAAATAATTCTTCGTCAGGAATGTAATCAGGTTCTATTAAATTTTTGTCTAATTCTTTATCTTTTTCCATATGTTCTCCTATTTAATATTAATATTTAAATTATATTAAAAATGATTTTTTTTGAACTTATAATCTATGGATTAATAATGATATAATTTAAAGTGACAAGGGTGCTGTAAAAGGCTGAGATTATACCTATTAGCAGATCATGGTAATTCATGCGTGGCTAAACACTATTTATTCCTTCCCTTGTATTAAGGAGCAAAATGATTAAGAAAAAAATATTTATGCTTGGCGCAAGTTTACTTGCGAGCATTTTTGCATCAAGTTCATGCACTACAACTGCAATTTCAAGTAAAGAAAGCAAAGATGAAATTGCAAAAAAATGAGATTCAAAAATAACAATTGTTAACTCATGAATTAACCCAGGTTTCAAGGATGACAAAAATCCCAATTCAATTGAAAATCAATTCATTAAGTTATTAAAAGCAAGATTTAAAAGTTTCAAAGATTCAGATCCAATTACAAAAAATCTGCCAGATGTTGATTTTAGTTTTGATGTTGACTATGACAAAAATTCATACTTTTCTAAATTAGAAAACAACGATAAAAACAAAGACATTTATATTGCAAACTACACAACATATATTAATAATTTTTGACAAAATAATCAATTTAATAAAGAGTTTGATGTTAAACTAATTGCTCAAACAAGTACTCTAAAATTTAATTGGCAAACAAAGGACTCACTATTTTACGTTGATGGCCAAGATTCTGACCCATTACGCCAACAAGCACAAAGAAATAATATTGAATGAGTACAAAAAACTAATGTAGACTATCCAGATTGACATAAATCAGATAAATTGACTTTTGATGGGTCAAAATATTCTAATTTTTATCAACCAAATCAATTGACTTTTGTTTATAGAGGTGTAATTTTCATTTCTGGTGATAAAGCCAAAAGAAATGAAATTACAAAAGATTGAAATGATAAAAATTGAGAAAAATTTGTAAAGCATGGAATTATATTTAAAGATAAATCAAAATCTGGGTCATATAAATATCAAGTTGCCTTGCTTGCTCGCCATTTTAACAAAACAATAAAAGAAATTAATGAATATTTTGAATCAGGCGCAAAAGAAATTTTCAAGGGCACTAAAGCACAAGACCAAATTGGTAAAGAATCTAATTCATTTACACCTAGAATTGCTTTCGATGATGAGGGTGTATACAACTGAACAAAAAATAAGAAAGATAGCAATCTTTTCAAGACAAGCAAATATCAGGAAAATAAACCCTATGATGATAATAATAATGATGTTGTTAGAGTACTAATCGCAACAAACCCAGCACCATATGATGTTGCTATTGGGCGTAGTGGATTAAGCAATAAACAAGTTGAGTTATTGACCAAAACATTGAATTCTCTAAGTATTGAGGAAAATCTTTACGGAAAATATACAGGATACAATAAGTTTTATGCATTAAATTTAGATAATTTTGAAAAATTCATAAAATTACAAGTTCAAGCTGAGACTAAATTAGATTTAATTAAGGAAATTGAAGAACCGAAAAATGACTAATATTATTGATTTTAAAGATGTATCAACAAAATATTCAAAAAAGAGGCCTATATTAAATAATATAAATTTAACTATCCAAAAAGGTCAAATGGTTGCTATTATCGGGGCTAGCGGCGCAGGAAAAAGTACTTTATTCAAATTAATAGTCAATGCACTAAACTACGATGGCGATATAAAAATTTTTGACCAAGATTTATCAAAACTAAAAAAAACTAAAAAGCAAAAATTAATTCAAAAAATTGGCTTTTTAACACAAAAAGCAAACCTAATTTCATCTGAAAGTGTTTATCAAAACGTTGCTAAATCTCAAACAAATTATAAAAATTGATTTTTTAAAGTGTTTGGTTTGCTTACTAAAATGCAAAAGATTGAAATTTTCGAAAAATTAGACCAATTGGGTATCTTAGATAAGGCATTTTATCGTGTTTCGGACTTAAGTGGTGGACAGCAACAACGAGTAGAACTGGCTAAATTATTAATTAAAAAATGCGAATTAATATTAGCAGATGAACCGACATCAAACCTTGATGAAGAAACAGCAAAACTCGTTTTAAAAATCCTAAGAAATTTAGCAAACAAGGGAAAAACAGTTTTAGTGAATATACACGATTTAGACTCAATAAAGGAAAATTTTGACCGAGTAATAGCAATTAAAAATACAAGAATTTTATTTGATATGCAAACAAAGGAAATTGAAACTTGACAACTAAAACAAGCTGTGAAAATAGAAAAATAAATAAAGAGTCTAATTTTTTTAGATATCGATATATCAATAAAAATGGGGTAGCAACATCTTGAAAAATTAGACCTATTTATTGACATATAATATCAATTTTATTAATATCAATAATTTTTATAGCACTTTACAACAGTTGAAGTTCAATAAGAATTGAAAATATTAAAAATGTTGCTCGAAAATTTCAAAATTTATTTATTTTCAGTAACAAAAGTACAAGATTAACAAATTCATTAACAAATGAGTATACAAATCTATTTCTAGATACTATTAAAAGTTTATGAATAACTATTAAAGTAGCGATTGCAGGAACTTTCATTGGCTTTATTTTTGCTTTAATCACCGCCTATGGTTCATTTTCTAAGCATAATAATAAATATTTTTCGTTCTTTTTAGGTGTGCTAATGCTAGTTTTAAGGGCTTTTCCTGAATTGGTTTTTATTAATGTCATTACAAAAGTTTTTCGAAATGAATTAAGTTTACTGGCTGTTTATATATGATTTACATGACTGTGATTACATAAATATTACTTAGATATGCTTAACTCATTTGATTTAGAACCTTATTACATTGCTATTAACCAAGGACAAAGCAAACATAGAGCATTCATTAATGAAGTAATTCCACGAATCAAAAATCGACTTATTGCATTGTTTTTATATTCATTTGAGTCAAATATTAGATGAGCATCATTATTGAGCGCATTGTCACTACCAGGCATTGGAATATTAATTAATTATGCTGCAAAAACAACAAATTTTTATAGCCAATTAGGTATTCCGATGACTGTGTTAATACTATTTGTTTTATTACTAGAATTATCTAATTATTTGATTAAAAAATATCTACTTGAAACAAATTCTAAACAAATTAAATTTAATAGCAAATACAAGTTCGAAATTTATACAAAATTAGCAAAAACAATCAATATAAGAAAGATCTTTAATAATTTATTAATTTTGTTTTTTGCAATAATGAGTATTTTCACATTAGCAACAACAAAAATATGACTTTTTGACTTATCCGCAACAAAAACATTCATAAAAGTATTATTTAAACCTGATTTTTCTCACTTTAATTTTAGTGTTCTTGACCCAAGACTAAATCCAATATTGCTTGTTTGAAATTCATTGCAATTTACAATAGCTGCCTTGTCAATTTGTATCATTTTTACAATGATATTTATACGAATTCAACCTTTAAATATCAATACAAAACCTGTATCAATAATAAGCAAAAGCATAATTATCATATGCAGACAAATCCCAAGTGTTGTCTTGATATATCTATTTTTACCAATGTTCGCAAACCCAATAACAATAGTTATTTTAGTTATCGGGTTCCATGAAATGTATAGCAAGTCAAAACATTTGACTCAAGCAATTGAAAGTTTGGATAGTGAAGTAATAAATAATTTAAAAATTGCTGGTTATACTAATAATCAAATATTTTGAAAATATGTTCTTCCTTCTATAAAATATGACTTCATTAGTTTAAGTTTGTTTTATTTTGAATTAATTTTTAGAAACTCAATAACATATTCTGTATTCGCAACAGGCGAATTACATATTGGTCAAGCAATTGAAACACATTTAGATTTAAGAGCATATGAGCCAGCAAAAGCAATGTCATATATTTGGATAGCAACTTTTTCAATACTTCTTATCAATATAACTGGTGCCATAATCAATAAAAAAATAAAGAAATAAAGCTATTTATAATGGTTTTATTTTTTTACTAATATGAATATAAAACGAATGTATAAGTAAATTTTTCTGCTTAAAAATAAAGCATAAATAAAATTCTACTTAATTTATATAATTAGTTTAAAATTTAAATTTATATAGGAGGCATCAATATGACAAAAAAAGTTAGAACAAGATATGCGCCAAGTCCAACAGGATATTTACACATTGGAGGGGCTCGAACTGCATTATTTTGCTACTTATATGCAAAACATTTCAATGGTGATTTTGTTTTTAGATTAGAAGATACCGATATAAAAAGAAATGTTCCTGGTGGTGAGGCTAGTCAACTTGATAATTTAGCATGACTAGGAATAATTCCTGATGAAAGCCCTCTTAATCCAAATCCTAAATACAAAAAATATCGTCAAAGCGAAAAACTTGACAGATATCGCGAAATTGCAAATCTTTTAATCGAGAAGGGGTTTGCATATAAGGCATATGACAATGCCGAAGAACTGGAAGCACAACATAGCGAATCAGAAGCTAAGGGAATTCCATCATTTAAATATGACAAAAACTGGTTAAAAATTACAGAAGAAGAAAGAAAAAGAAGAGATGATTCTGGGGAATTTTCAATAAGATTTTCAATGCCAAAAAATCAATCTCTTAGCTGAAATGACTTAGTTAGAGGGAATATAGATTTTAATTCTAGCGACATAGGTGATTGGGTAATTTTTAAATCTGACGGTTATCCTACATATAATTTCGCTGTTGTTATCGATGACTATGATATGGAAATCACGCATGTTTTAAGAGGTGAAGAACATATAACCAACACACCTAAACAATTAGCTATTTACAATGCTTTAGGTTGAAACGCTCCTCAATTTGGACATTTAACAGTTATAACAAATATGGAAGGTAAAAAACTTTCGAAGCGCGACACATCTCTAAAACAATTTATTGAAGATTATAAAAATGAAGGTTATGTTCCTGAAGCGTTATTTAACTTCTTAACCTTGTTGGGTTGAACCGCAGAAGATTCAAGTGAAATAATGTCAAAACAACAAATAATTGAAAAATTTGACCCTTCTAGACTTTCTAAATCGCCTTCTAAATTCGATATTGTTAAAATGAATTGATTTTCAAAACAATATTTCAAAAATATTTCAACTCAAAATCTTATAAGTAAATTAGAAATCGAAAATAATGAATGGTCAACATTGTTCGTTGATACTTTTAAAGAAAGTTGCGCAACAATTGATGAACTTAAACATCATCTAAATAAATATTTAAACAAAGATATTCAACCAAGTTTTGATCTATCAAGTGAAGAAAAAATGGTTGTCTCTTGCTTTTTCAATTTGTTGAATTCAATTGAATTCACTATTGAAAACATCCAATTAGCAATCGAGCAAACTAAATCAAAATTATCAGTTACTGGCAAAAAATTATTCATGCCAATTAGAAAAGCAGCCACATATGCTGAACATGGTCCAGAGTTGGCTAAAGCAATATATTTATTTGGAAAAGATTGTGTAGTTAAGAGATTAAAATCATGAAATTAAAATTCAAATCAATTGCTCAACAAAACGGTGAACAAAATATTGTTGAATTTGAAGCAGAAACCACTGTTGAACAAACAGAATTCAAAGATTTATATGATTCAGAAGTTTATAAATACACTACTTTAACATTCATTGATCCCCAAAACAAAAAAGCAACTAGAATAGAATTTAATCCAAAAAGAATCAACATGCTAAATGATTTTGCAACCTTGGAATTTAGACTTAATGAACTAAGTGAATATTCAAAAATTAATGTTAATGGTAATAATTTCGGATTAAAAACTTTACTAACAAATTATGAATTCAACGAACAAAATCATAATTTTGAATATAAACTATTCTCAATGCATGATGATCCTATGGGGGAATTTAAAATATTCATTGAACTTTTTGAGTAATTTTGCAATAGACACACGTAGCATGTGTGTTTTTATTTTCAAAACAGCAAAATAATTTTCAAAAATTAGCTAATTAGTGTAACATTATTACAGATAATTTAGTGTTTTATTAACAACTAAAATCTACCATTAACATATAAAGATAAGCTGAAATCATAAAATTTGAAAGGATTTATGATGAAAACAACAGCTTTTAATTATTCGCGGTTTGCATTCAACATAATAATGAAGAAAAAGAGCACAATAATTATGCCTTTATTGGTATTAATTAGTTCTTTTGCACTTGGTTTAGTCATTAATTTTGCAATTAATGAAAAATACTTGAGTTTGACTTCATATTTATATGCGTTTGCAATATTAATAATTACAGTAATTTTTGCATCAATAAAAGCCTTGAATATTTTCAAGGATTTTGAGCAAGAGGGACTTGAGTTAATTACCTTATCGAAGCCACTGTCGAGAAGTAATTTAGTGCTTGGTAAATTACTAACACTAACCTATTTTGGCTTAATTTGATCAGGTGTTTTAACAGTTTCAGCATTGTTAACTCTTTATGGTGTTTATTCAATAAATTATTGAATTTTATACTCATTATTGTATCTTTTTGTTGGATTATGCACATATTTATTAATTTCATTGATTACTTCATTGATTGCAAATAAATTGAACCAAAAAATAGCAATTACATTGCCATTAGCATTCTTTATACCCCTTTCATTAGGTGGCGCATTGCTTTCAATAAATTCAACAACAAACATAAACAATGCTGCATATTTTATAAACAAAAAATATCCTTACCACTTAGCCGGTAATGAAGCCAATGTTGAACCATTTTTTATAAACAACAATAAAGATGAATTATTAATTTTACCTAATGGCATAAATAATGAACAATTCTCAAAACAACAACATCAATATCTAAACGATGTAATGAAGCTATCACAAAATTCATCTATAGAATGGCAAGTTTATTCGTGACTATCATTGCCATATCAACTTCTGGATGTATTTAACAAAGACAATAAAAATGTTTTTGAAAGCATTCAACCAAACAGTTATAGTAATTTAAGCGACTATGTTTATTACAATGATCTTGATAGAATAACATACAAATATAAACTTGATACTGAACCAAAATACACAAAATACCAAACAATTCGTCAAGGAAAAGCGACAAACAACTACATAACACCTGGCTTAATAAAATCTAATTCCGTGATAGACAATGTTGCTAATTCTGGAGTAATTTATGCTCGTGAAGGAGCATCGGAAATAAACAATGATTTTCCAGAAGATAATTCACAATTTTCTGCTCAAAACAATTTAGTCGGTAAGCTTCATTGAACAAATGTCAAAGAAGCCTTAAAAGATAAACAGTTCAATAAAATAGCCGCTGAATTTGTTGCAAAAATCAATATAAATAATGACAATTTAAATAATTTACACGATACTTTGATGAGTAAGATTTCTGAGTATGTAAATGATTCTAAAAGCACTATAAATCAATACAAAAATGCAAACATAACAATATTCAATGAATTCGCTGTTAAAGAACAAAAACTTCAATCAGAAATTGAGAGAAAAATTTATTTTGCAGCTAGTTTAATGTATTACATTTACTTCAACCACCAAGACACAAAACTTTTCAAAGCAATGATTAAAAATACCTCAATTAACAATAGTTATGGCAATAACCAAATTAAGTTAACAATTAACGGATTTGTTTATAAAATAGGCGGATTTGACTCAATAAATAAAGAACTTTACATTAAAAAGGGTGAAAATGGGAAAAATGACAAAGTTATAGTTAGATACAACTTAACAGATTCAAGCAATAATTATTTATTCACCGCTTCTCCGCAAATGTATTCAATAACTCGCAACAAATTAGTTGTGAATAAAAATCTATATTTTGCACTTTGAATTGGCACAATAGCAATCCTATTTACCTCAGTTTATTTTGTATATAAAAGAAAGGAATATAAATAATGATTAAAGCAAAAAATATACTAAAAATTGCTAACCTTCAAAAAATATTCCGCAAAACAAATAGAGGCGTAAAAAATGTAAATTTTGAAATTCCTGAAGGTAATTTTCATGCATTTATTGGCGAAAATGGCGCAGGTAAAACAACAACCATTAAAACTATAATTGGCGCTTATGTTGATTATCAAGGAGATATTTTTATCAATGATATAAATATCAAAAATGCTGAAGCTCGTTCAATAATTGGTTATGTTCCAGAGGTTGCCATATTCCCCCGTGAATTGAGTGTATTTGACTATTTATATAACTTTTCAATCTTGTCAGGTATTGATAAAAATATAGCTAAAGAAAGAATTGATTCATTTTTAAAATTATTCGCAATTGATGAATTAAAAAATGAGAAACCTTACACATTTTCATCAGGGCAAAAGAAAAAAATTCTTTTAATTCAGGCATTATTACATAATCCTAAATTATTAATTTTGGATGAACCAGCAGCAAACCTTGACCCAACTGCTCGTTATGAATTATTTACACTATTAAAAAAACTGAACAATGAAAAAATAACAATTTTAATATCATCACATGTTTTGGCAGAAATTGATAAATACGTAAACTCAGTAACATTAATTCACAAAGGCGAAATTTTATACTCTGGTGCCAAAAACCAACCATTAGAAAGCTTGTTTTATGAAAAAGTTATTTCTTCATAGTCTTACGCCAATTTTATTGTCAAGTTTTACAATAAGTTGCACTAAAAACATTGAACAAAAGCAAGAAAAAAACCTAAAAAATGAGTCAAAGTTATACGAAAATGTGCATATTGCAAAAATGTTGAAAAGTTACACTTCAAATAAAAGTGATGTAGCAAACATTTATATTTCCCAACAAGAAAATATTCCTTATTCAAAGTTTTCTGAACTTAAATATGCTTTTGTTTATGATCCAATTTTTATTTCAAAAAGCGTTCATAATGTTGGTGGAGAATATCAGTATTTAGCTAATACTTCAAAAAATGTCATCAAAAACACATTGTCAAAAGATTGGTATTGGACGCTAAATAACATTGATAAATTCAAATTTATATTTAACCCATATGGAGACAGATATCGTGCTTTCAATACAGAAGAAAAATTGTTTAAGCACGTTAAAAATGAACTTGGTTCTCTTATTTATTCAATCAAAAACATAACTCCTACGAAGTTAATATCTATTCCATTTCAAGAAATCAAGCAGGTAGCTAAATACAACAAATTTCAAGAAAAAGAAACATGATACTTGGTTTATAACAATGTTGCACTAAGAATATTTAAATATAAATACAATGGAAATGTTGTTATCCAAATTCACCCAGATTTACTTTATTTCAAAGACTCTAAAAATATCGAAAATGACTTAAAATCAATTGAAAAAGAAATTTATGAGAAACGAAAATCTAAATTTGAAAGCGCTTATAAAGAAGAAAAAGAAAGCGCAATGGCATTTGACGATGAAGAATTCAATGAAGAACAATTTATACAACAATACACTGATGATAAATTTATGGAGTTTCAAGGCATATATCAATACAATGATTATTTTGTTGATGCATTAAATGCACACAATAAAATAAACTCAAATAGCAATGATTTTCACAAAGATCAATTCAATATAATTAGATTTAGTATGAGGTTTGTAAATGAATAAGCTTAACAATTTATTGACAAAATTATCATTGCCATTAATAATTTCAACCCCAATTTTAACCGTATCTTGTGCTTCTTATGACTATTCAAAACTAAAATCTGAACGCCCTTCAGGTTTTGATTATGTGCCTAAAATCATTGACCAAAGTCAAATTAAAACAGATAAAATTATCGAGAGTATCCTAAATCAACAATTCAAAAATGATGAAGTTGGTAAAACAGAGTTTATAAAATCACAAGAGAATAATGAATTACTTTTACAAGAATTAGCTGCTATTTCTAAAGAATATTCTCGCTCTATGAAACAAGAAACTATTGCTAAATTCAATGATTTTTACACAAAAAATTGAATGTTTTTGTTAAAAAACATTGATAAATTGACTTGAAAATACACTAATTGATGAACGCTTGAACCTAAAGGAAATGCTAAGCATTCAGAAAGTTTTATTGAAAATCTTGATAATAAAGAAATTCAAAATGATTTTAAATTCACTAATAATTACCTTGACAAACTTGAAGTAGGTGACGAATCAAGAGAATCACCAGATGATGTTTTTTACTTGAAAAAGGATAAGCTAATTATTAGAATGTTTATAACTCGTCAACAAGGTACAAAAAAAGTTATTTTTGATAAATTCATCTATTTCCCTTGAGCCAGAAACAACAATATTGCTATAAAACTTATCTCCGATATTGTTCATAATGCAATTATTCACCACAACCAAGAAGGATATAATAGCTTTGAACACGATCTTGTTGTTAACTATGGATTGCCTGAACTTGGTGTGTTAATTTTAGGGGATAAAAATGAAATTTAAAAAAATTCTAAAAACACTAATTACTGGTTCATTAATTAGTTCTCCAATCTTAATAACTGCTTGCAATCAGCAAACAACAAAAATGACGCCGCACATTGAAAAAACGAATGAAAAAGAAAAAAAATGGCAACTATTTTTACAATATGAATATATTGATTCACTTCTTAAAATAGTGTTTGGAAATAATGCTGATCAAAAAGCTAAATATATTAATGAACAAAAGGCAATAGATGACAAACACTTCTCAGAAATAAAAGAATATTTAATGTATGCAAACAACGTAACCGCTTTCCAAAGGTCAGAAGATTTAGGTAAAGTACTGCCGCTTTCTAAATTTAGACCAAAATTAAGTGAGTTATTTAAACAAAATTGACTTTGATTTTTGTTTAACCTAGATCGTTTCACCTTTGCACACTACGAAACATTTGACCAATTTAAAGCCGACTTAGAAATTCATAGTCTAGATATTCAAAAAAATTCGCTTGATTTAGGAGCATTCCATCGCCCTAAAACCAATCAAGCGCTTCAACACGTAATGTTTGAAAACATTAATGAACAAAACAAAGAAATTAATTTCTTTATATTAACTGGCGAAGGCGCAATACTTGAAATAAAACTACAAAAATCAATGCTTAATAAAGAACCCAATTCACTAGAAAATAATGAACAAAAAATAAATGTAGAAATATTTACTTATTCGCACATTTATCCTAAACTATTCAAAAATACTGAAGAATTGGAAAAATTTGATCTTTCAAAATATGTTTCTGCATTGGAAATGTATAGAAATGTATCGGGTGGTAGGACTCCTAAAATCTTGTTTGATAATGAATATGGTGGAGAGCCACTTAGATTCACAATTGTTGATGTGGATGATGCACAAAATAAAAAATTGGAAAAGTAAATTCCAATTTTTTTATATTTTTATGAATCAAGAAAAATTTAAGGATTATTAATAATTATTCTGAGGCTTGAGCTCTTTGCGCTCTTCTTAAATCTCTTGCTTGTTCTTTTTGTAGTTTGTGCAATCTTTTTGCTGCACGTTCTTTGTTTTTTTGTCTAACAATTTTTCTCATATTTTCCTCATTTATTTATAAATTATAAGTTTATTTTAACATAAACAAGATATTTAGAAAATTCTTTCTTTAACATATTCTTCTATTTCTTTGACTTTGTTCAATCTCTCTCACGGAAGATCTAAATCATCTCTACCAAAGTGGCCAAAATAACTAGTTTGTTGATAAATTGGATTTCTTAATTCCAATTGTTCAATAATAGCAGCTGGTCTTAGATCAAACAAATTGTTTATAACTTCTTTAATAAGATCTCTTTCAACTTTTTCTGTTCCAAAAGTATAAACACTTACTGAAACTGGTTTAGAAATTCCTATCGCATAAGAAACTTGTATCTCAATTCGTTCCGCAAGTCTTGCGGCTACTAAATTTTTAGCTATTCAACGGCAAGCATATGCAGCAGATCTATCAACTTTTGTACAATCCTTCCCGCTAAATGCTCCGCCGCCATGTCTAGCTGCGCCTCCATATGTATCAACTATAATTTTTCTGCCTGTTAATCCAGTGTCCCCAACTGGCCCGCCAATAACAAATCTGCCGGTAGGATTAATTAAAATTTTGTCACAATTTTTGAATCCATATTTTTCCAAAACAATTGAAATAATATTGTTTTTCACAAATTTTTTGAATTCTTTTTCATCATAATTTTCATCATGTTGTATTGACATTAAAACAGTATCAATTTTTGTTTCTTCATAATCAGTATAATCAACAGTAACTTGACTCTTCATATCAGCTTTCGCTCACTTAAACTTGCCTTCAATTCTCAATTTATCAGCATATTTTACAAGGTCATGTGCAATCGAAATAGCTAGAGGCATATATGTTTTTGTTTCGGTAGTTGCATAGCCAAACATAATACCTTGGTCGCCTGCGCCAATTTCATTATTTTCTAGTGCAACACCTTGGCTAATGTCTGAACTTTGTTTTTTAATGTCTGTAATAATTTTTAATTGCTCTGAATAGTAACCTAATTTAATTAAAATATTTTTAGCAATTTCAACTGCATCTACATTGGCGCTTGCATAAACCTCACCGCCAATTAATAAAACATTACCAGTAGCAACGGTTTCAATTGCTACTCGCGCATATTTATCTTGAAAAATATATGCGTCTAAAATTGCATCAGAAATTTGATCACAAACTTTATCAGGGTGTCCTTGGCCAACACTTTCGGAAGTAAATAATTTTTTATTCATAATATAAAAAAGCTCCTTTTAGTTAAAAACAAAAGAGCTCTTTTCACAATCTTATTAGAACATGTTGGAGAAATCTCCCTAACAATCCACCTTCCTTAGAGGGGTTGGCATGCCTCAATGCTGTCAAGCTAAGCAACTCTTTATGTTTAAATAAATAATAAACTATTATCACTTTTTTGATAGTATTTTTTCGGATTTTAAATTGATTTTTCGGTTAAAAACCACCCTAATTTTTTATTTTCATTTTATCTAATTTATCTTATAATTACATTACGTTATTTAAATATAAATAATTAAGATCTTAACAAAATATTTAAGGAGGAAAATATGGCTATAGTTCCAAAACGTAAAACGTCTAAACAACGTAAACATAAAAGACGTACACACCATGCGTTAATTCCACAAAACCTTGTAGACTGCAAAAATTGTTCAAACAAAATTCAACAACACAAAGTTTGCCAATTCTGTGGCTTTTATAAAGAAAAAATCGTTGAAGGTTACAAAAGTATCAATTCACGTACCCAATAATAATCCAGTGCACTTATAATCTGCTTTGCAGATTTTTTTAATATTAAAATTAATATAATAAAATATAAATAAACTATATTTTAAAGAGGAATTATGTGATACAAATATTTTCTTCCAGTCGTTATTATTGCTTGTTTTATTGCATTAATTGCAGTAGTATTTTTAATTATAAGAAATGGCAAACTACAAAATTACAAAGATAACATAAGCAAAATAAGTGCTCAAATTGTTAAAAATAATTCAAATAACAGAGCAGCAATTGCAAGAATTAAACATCTATCAAAAGATTCAAATAGATACCAAAGTGATTTAAGTAAATTGGGAACTATATCAAAAAATATTGAAAATATCACAATAAAATTACAAGAATCTAAAAATAATTTTTTAGAATCTCTAAAAAAATATAATTTAACTATTTGCAAGAAGAATTATTTAAATTTTATTTCCGCTCATAAAGAATATATAGCCTTAAATTCTGAATTTTCTGCTATTAGCGACACAATAAATAAACACTTAAACGTGATTGAAAATGTTGTACTTAATTCCTTTGAACTTTTAAAGCAACTTGATAAAAAGTTAGATGCGAATAAAAATAATTTATCGGTTTCCCACCCTTTACTAAAAAAAGAATTAGCGGAACTTAAAGGAATAACCATTGAACTTGAAAGTCAAAAAAATTCTCGCAACTTACGCGATGTTTCATCAATTTTAACAGAGCAATCAAAACGTCTAACTGCTTTTGCAGAAAAAATAAGTCATATTGAATCTATAGAATGATTAGTATTTAAATATATGCCTAAAACTATTGAAAAAGTAAAAGAATCAGGAAAAATTAAAGACTCAATTGACAGTATTGAAAATGATCTTTTAACAATGCAATCAAACTTCAAAAATAGATTTTTTCAAGATAATTTAATGGATGCAAAGAAAATGTTAAATCAAATTAATATATTAATTAAGGAAGAAGAATTTGAGGAAGAATTCAAACAATTTGCAATAAAAACAATATCAGATTTAAAACAATCTTTAAATAATGCAAGAGAAAAATTGAGTGAAATTAGCCAAAAAGTTAAAATTGCTAAAAACAAAGATATATCACAATATTATGAGGCATTAAATAATTTTGATACACAGTTGAATGAATCAAAAGACAATGATATTTTGCAATTAACAGTCTTGGTAAGTTCAATTTACAAATTCATACTTGATATTAACAAAATAATATATATCGATACAAAGTTAAATAAAAAATCAGAATATTTACACTATTTATTAAGAATGTTAGAAGTTTGATATATAAAAATAATTTCATTGAAAAATTCAATGGAAAATTCAATGGAAAATCAAGCAAAATTTAACGAATTAATTAATATTTACGAAACATTACAACAAACACAAGTTAAACTAACCAAATTTGATATAAAACAGCTTTCAAACAAACTTATTGAAGTTTATCAAATAGCAATGACAAGCAAAATTTATTACGCAATGTCAATCAACTTAATAAATAAATTATTGCCACTCAGACTAGATAACGAAAATATTGATAAAAAAATTAGATTAGCAAACTCATATTTAAAGGAATTTAAGTATAAACAAGCTTTTAAAATGTTGCATGACACAATAAACAAGGAGAAATTGAATGTACACAAAAATATTAATTAGATATGGTGAATTAACTTTAAAAGGGAAAAATAGACAAAATTTTATAGACATTTTATCAAGAAATGTTTCAAGCACCCTTGGTGAAAAACCACAATCAAAATATGATCGAATGTTTGTTAGTTATTCACTTGATAATCTTGAAAAACTTGGCAACGTCTTTGGAATAAGCTCATTTTCTCCTGTTATTGAAGTTGAAAATAATATTGATGAAATATTCAATGCAGCAAAACAATTAGTTTCTGACGATACACAAACATTTAAAGTATCAGCTCGAAGATCTAATAAAGGTTTTGAGCTTAATTCTTCCCAAATCAATACAAAATTAGGTGGATTCATACTATCAAATTTCCCATCAATAAAGGTTGATGTACACAATCCAGAAAAAAATATCAATGTTGAAGTAAGAGAAAAATCAACATTTATATTCACTGAAACAATCAGAGGTCTAGGCGGACTGCCTGTTGGTGTTTCAGGCAGGGTTTTACACTTGATGAGTGGCGGAATTGACTCACCAGTTGCCGCATTTGAGCTAATGAAGAGAGGGCTTGAAGTAACTTTTCTTTCATTTATTTCTCCACCCCAAACTGATGAACGAACTGTTAATAAAATGAAAAATCTAATAAATGTATTGAGTAAATACCAACAAAAATCAAACTTGATTTTAATTGATTATTCACAAATTCTAAATTACATCTCTCTTGTTTCAAACCCCTCTTTTAAAATAACGTTGCTAAGAAGAAGTTTTTATAGACTTGCGTCAATGTGAGCTGATAAACAAGGTTACACAGCTCTTTCAAATGGTGAAAATTTAGGACAGGTTGCTTCGCAAACTCTAGAGTCATTATCGGTAATAAATGACTCATCAAGCAAATTAGTTTTAAGACCATTACTAACAAAAGATAAGGTTGAAACTATTGATATTGCAAAAAAAATTGGCACTTATGAAATAAGTATCATTCCAGCAAATGAAACATGCGAGTTATTTGCTCCAAAAGAGCCGGTTACTAAACCTAAATTAACTCAAGTTGAGAGACTAGAAAATGAACTTTCTGAATTAAAAAATTTTGAATGTAATATAATTGAAAAAAATGTTGAAATTATCAAAATAAAATAATAAAGGAGCAAATATGTCGAAAATTATTGATATTTATGCAAGAGAAATATTGGATTCAAGAGGCAATCCAACAATAGCTGTTCAAGTTGTAACAGAATTAGATGCAATTGGTGTTGCAATGGTTCCTTCTGGAGCTTCAACTGGCACTAGAGAGGCTTGTGAATTAAGAGACAAAGAATTTCCTGAATTTGCTGATAACTGATTTGGTGGCAAAGGTGTTATGAAAGCCGTTACAAATGTTAACGAAATTATTGCACCAGAAATTATTGGTTTCGAAGTTAGTGACCAAAGAGGCATTGACTTAAGAATGATTGAATTAGATGGCACAAAAAACAAAACAAAATTGGGTGCAAATGCAATTCTTGGTGTTTCACTAGCAGTAGCTCGTGCCGCTGCAAATGAATGTGGTTTACCACTATACAAATACATCGGTGGAACAAATGCAAGAACATTGCCAGTGCCAATGTTAAATGTTATGAATGGTGGCGCTCACTCTTCAAACACTGTTGATATGCAAGAATTTATGATTATGCCAGTTGGTGCAAAATCATTTAGAGAAGCATTGCAAATGGCTAATAAGGTATTCCACAACCTAGGTAAACTTCTTAAAAAAGAACACGGAACAACTGTTGGTGATGAAGGTGGATATGCTCCAAACTTAAAATCACATGAAGAAGTTCTAGATTACATGGTTCAAGCAATTAAAGCTGCTGGACTTGTTCCTGCAACTTCAGGAGACAAAGCTGTTGCTATTGCGATGGATCCTGCCTCAAGTGAATTTTATGATGAAAAATCAAAAAAATATGTATTCAAAAAATTAAAACAAGCTATTGAAGAAAAACGTCCTGGTTTTGAACACCTAAAAGATGTTAAACTTGAATACACAACCGAAGAAATGGTTGATTATTATGAAAAACTAGTTAACCAATACCCTATCATTTCAATTGAAGACGGTTTAGCTGAAAGCGACTGAGATGGTTTCAAATTAATGAAAAAACGTCTAGGTGATAGATTACAAATCGTTGGAGATGACTTAACAGTTACAAACCAAGAAATTTTAAGAGAAGCAATCAAAAAAGATGTTATGAACTCAATTCTTATTAAATTAAACCAAATTGGTTCATTAACTGAAACATTAGACACAATGGAATTAGCTCATAAAGCTGGATTTACCTGTGTTGTATCACACCGTTCAGGTGAAACAGAAGACACAACAATAGCTGATCTTGCAGTTGCCTTAAATACTGGACAAATTAAAACAGGTTCACTATCTAGAACTGACCGTATTGCAAAATACAATAGACTACTTGAAATTGAAGATGAATTAGGTGAAACCTCAAAATTTGATGGGGATAAAACATATTTTAACCTAAAAAGACACGTTTAAACTTTGTTTATAACTTTAAATAAATTACGTATAGACCTTAATTTAGTCTATACGTTTTTTATACAAAAAAAGAAGCCTAGGCTTCTTTGTTATCATCATTAGAAACATTTGTAGTTTCGATATTTTCATTTGTAGAAACATAATTATTTTTCTTTTGCTCTTTGATGTATTCAATAATAATTTCAGTAATAAAGTAAATTATTAATCCAACAGCACCAATCACAAGAAATACGTCAGCAAAGTTAAATGTACCTAGTTCTCTACCACTTCATTTTTCAAGAAAAGCAGCAAAAACTATATCTTTAACGTAGCCTGAAAACATAAATCTGTCAAGCATATTGCCAACATCACCAGCGGCAATGCATGCAAATAAAATTACACTAATTTTTGAATCTACAAAAAATGGCACAAAGCATAAAGCTATAAAAATTAAAACACTAATAATTTGGATTAAAACAATTGTTAGCTTACTTTTATCAGGAATAATTGTAACACCATGATGTGATACTGAGCGAAATCCTAAAATGGCTCCTTGGTAAATTACTGTTGGATCGCCTTCAAATTTTGATTCATCTTTTCACCTAAAAATGAATGTTTTTGTCAATTGGTCAATTAAAATAGCGATTAAACAAACACCAACAAATATTGCATAATTAATCAATATTTTGTTTTTATGATTTTTAAATCTGTCTCTAAATAATTGCACAAAACTTTGAAATTTTGTTTGTTGTTGATTATTCATTTACGTCTCCTAGCGAAGCAATAACCTCATTGCAAAGTTCACATAAATCGTCAACGATTTGTTGTTTAACAAAATGATTTCAACATCTTTGACATTTAACTGAATCAAATGTTTCAACCTTAAATTCCTCACCAAATTCAACAAGTCCAACCATTAATAATTGTTTTAAATCAAGCGACATAATAAACTCAGATTCTGGTTTAATTGTAAGTTTGACTTCATTGCTACGTTTTACAATGCCTTCTTTTATCGCTTTTTCAATCGCTAAGTTAACTTTATCTCTCAAAATAAAGAATTCATTTCATTTTTCGATAACTGCATAATCAACTTCATTTTCTCTTTGAATTTTTTCCAAATGAACTGAAATTTGTTTATTTTTCTTATCAAAGAAATTATATGCGTCTTCAGATGTTGTTGGCATAATAGGTGCCAATATAGTAATTAGAAACTCTAAAATTTCATAATAGTTGGTAAGCGTCATTAATCTGTTTGCGGAATTCGACTGTTCTACATAAATAATGTCTTTTGTAAAGTTTAAATAGAAACTTGAAAGCTCAATAACATAATTGCTAATTAGTTTAATACCATTCATAAATTTATATTCATCAAATGATTTTAAAACTTCTTTACGAACATGCTCTAGATTGTTTTTTATGTATGAATGCACACCTTTTCTTGGATAATTAGCATCATATTCAAAGCCATTTACATTCGCAAGCAAGAACTTAATTGTGTTTCTTATTTTTCTGTATAAATCAGAATTTTGATTGATTATAGTATCTGAAATAGAAACATCATTTGTATATTCACTATTTGCAACTCATAAACGAAGAATGTCGGCACCGTGTTTTTCAATAACTTTTAATGGGTCAACTGTGTTGCCCTTTGATTTTGACATTTTTTCGCCTTTACCATCTAAAACAAAACCGTGTGAAATTAAATTTTTGTATGGAGAATTACCACTAAAAGCAACTGAATTTATCAACGATGAATTGAATCAACCACGGTATTGATCGCTACCTTCTAAATATAAATCAAATGGTGCTTTTATATTTTCAATATCAACTGCTATTGAAGTTGATCCTGAATCAAATCAAACATCCATTATGTCCATTTCTTTTGTAAAATGTTTATTTTGGTAATTTTTAGGAAGTAATTTGTCTGCATCTCATTCTCATCAAATATCTGCTCCATGGTTTTCAATTAATTCAATAACATGGTCAAAAATTTCTTTTTCAAAAACAGGATTTGATTCAGAATCATAGAAAATAATTATTGGCACACCCCATGTTCTTTGGCGAGATATTGTTCAGTCATTATGATTTGTAATCATATTGCTTAAACGTTTTTTAGCTCATTCTGGATAAGCATTTATTGTATTAATTTGCTCTAAAATTTGTGTTTTGATTTTCTCAATTGAAATAAATCATTGAGGAGTTCCTCTGAAAATAATTGGTTTATGTGTTCTTCAATCGTGCGGATACGAGTGATTTATTTTAGAAGCGCTAATTAAATTTTTTGAATTTGTTAAATCTTCAATAATTATATTATCAGCTTTTGAATAGTATTGACCCGCATATTGCAGACCTGATTGATTGATTTTACCATCATCATCAATGTGCATGATTTTATTAAGTGAATATTTATTGCCGATTAAAAAGTCATCTTCACCAAATAATGGAGCTATATGAACTAAACCACTACCAGATTCTAATGTGACATGGTGGCCAAAAACAACTGGGCAAATTTCTTTGTTTAGCGGACTAACATATTTTGTGTCAACTAGGTCACTTGCATTTACGTTTGCAATGATTTCAAAGTTTTCTCAACCGAATATGGTGCTTGTTTTTTCTACTAAGTCACTAGCAATAACATATTTAGTATCGTCTTTTTGGACAATTGAATATTTAAAAGACTCGCCAATGGCTACCCCTGAGTTTGCAATTAAAGTCCAAGGAGTTGTAGTTCAAATAACAAGTTTATCTCCTTTTGATAAAAATTCGCAAGGAGTGCTTTCGATATCAAAGCCAACAAAAATAGATGGACTATCGATATCTTTATATTCAACTTCAGCCTCAGCTAAGGCAGATTGAGAAGATGGTGATCAATAAACTGGTTTTAATCCTTTGTAAACCAACCCATCAAAAACCATTTTTCTAAATAATCTCAATTGTTGTGCAACAAATTTAGGATCCAAGGTTACATAATACTTGCTAAAATCTGTTAAAAGCTGCATTTGTTTAAATTGATTCATTTGTTTTTCAACTTGACTTAAAGCATATTCTTTAGCTTTTTTTCTTAATTCTAGAGGCGTCAACTCATTTTTGGTTAAGTGTGCATCCTCAAGCATTTTATGTTCAATTGGCAAACCATGTGTATCTCAACCAGGAATAAATGGAGCATAAAAACCGTTCATTGATTTATAACGAACAATAATATCTTTTAAAATTTTATTTAATGCATGGCCAATATGCAAGTTTCCATTTGCATATGGTGGGCCATCGTGAAGAATAAAGCTTGGATTATTTTTGTTGTTCTCCAATACTAATTGATAGATTTTGTTATCTAATCATCTTTGTCTGAACTCAGGTTCTTTGCTTACTAAATTAGCACGCATTTCAAACCCGGTGCTTGGCATATTTAATGTATCTTTGTAGTTTTTTGACATAATGCTCCTTAATATTTAATATTTATATTATATATAAAATTAATAATTTAATATTCATAATGTATAACAACAATTTTTGTGACTTTTTTTACCAATTCAATTGAAAAATGAATGAATTAGAAAATAAAAAAGCCGACAGGCGGCGATTTTCATCATATGGTGGCTCCGGCAGGAATCGAACCAGCGACACACGGAGCTTCAATCCGTTGCTCTACCTACTGAGCTACAGAGCCTAATGGCGGTCCAGACGGGAATTGAACCCGCGATCTCCTCCGTGACAGGGAGGCGTATTAAACCACTTTACCACTGGACCATTTGGTGGCGGAGGTTGGACTTGAACCAACGACCTCAGGGTTATGAGCCCTGCGAGATACCGAGCTTCTCCACTCCGCGATATGAGTTGGTGTTAAGGTGCCTATAAAATAGGCGAATGGCGGGTGATGAGGGATTTGAACCCCCGCGGGCCGTGAAGCCCCTGCTAGTTTTCAAGACTAGTCCCTTCAGCCAGACTTGGGTAATCACCCGTGG
The DNA here is from genome assembly GCF_900660525.1 of Mycoplasmopsis bovigenitalium. Lineage (NCBI taxonomy): Bacteria > Bacillati > Mycoplasmatota > Mycoplasmoidales > Metamycoplasmataceae > Mycoplasmopsis > Mycoplasmopsis bovigenitalium. Next base: position 697,357 of record NZ_LR214970.1, read on the forward strand.
TGGACCTAACTGGATTCGAACCGGTAACCGACCGGTTATGAGCCGGTTGCTCTAACCGTTGAGCTATAGGTCCATAACAGTTAGAATTTTCCATATAATGGTAGCGTCGAAGAGAGTCGAACTCTTGACCTTCCGGGTATGAACCGGACGCTCTAACCAACTGAGCTACAACGCCATAATGGTGGAGGATATGGGATTCGAACCCACCACCCCCTGCGTGCAAGGCAGGTGCTCTAGCCAAATGAGCTAATCCCCCAAAAATGGTGAAGAAGACAGGATTTGAACCTGCGACCACTTGGTCCCAAACCAAGCGCTCTACCAAGCTGAGCTACTTCTCCGCTTGTCTCTTTTTAACTAAAAAGCATAGTTATTATAACACATAAAAATAATTTCAAAATAAAAACAAATTTTTTTAAAATCAAACACTGCTTAATAAATAACTAATAAATAATGCAATATAATATTAATAAATATTTGCGGAGAGTAAAATGAAAAAACAATTTTTTTTAAATAACCAAGATTTTATTAATTTTAACAAAAATTTAATACTGAGTTTTGACGAATTTAAGTTAAAAACTGGCTTATCCGATTTAAACAATATAAACTTGTTTACTATTTTTAGAATAATAAATCAAGAAAATAATGAATACTTTTTTGCAAAAATATCCAAAATTGACGAAAATGTTCAATTCAAAAAAGTAATTCTGAGTTTAGATGATTTTGATACCTTTGTTTTTGATATGGACGGCACCTTATTAGATAATAATAAAAAAATAGTAGAAAAAAACCTTGTAGCATTAAACAAATTAAGAGAAAAGGGCAAAAATATTTGCATTGCTACTGGAAGAGCAATATTTATGCTTGATAAATATTTAGACCAAATTCCTTATAACTTACCATTTCTTTGTGCAAACGGTTCAATGGTTTATGATCATAAATCATTGAATTTGATTTCTGAATCAAAAATTGATAAAAATGTTGCTTACAAAATAATGGATAAATGTCATGAATTAAATTTAGGCTACTATGTATTTTTGCCAAGCACTCTAATTGGCATGAATGTTGAAAACACTTCTGAGTATAAATTAAGAAGATATGACCAAACACTAAAACCAGGTCAATGAGACTTAAATGTTGATAGAAGTTATTTTGATGATAAAACCATCTGCAAAATATTAATTAGTTTTGAGCCAGAGGAGCAACAACAAGATTTAGATAAAATAGCTGAATTTATCAAAAATTTCAATCAAATAATTGGAGTACAAACTCAAAAAAATTTCTTTGATATAGGTGAACCTTGCTCAAAAGCGTCAGCTCTTGTTTTCATTTCCGATAAATATAATATTAATTTAGAAAAAACTGTAGCATTTGGCGATGCAAATAATGATGCTCCAACATTTGATGTTGTTGCGTTATCTTGCGCGCCATCAAACTCAATGCCTAATGCAATTAACAAAGCCACGTTTGTTTCAAAACAAGATAATAATTCAGCTTGAATAAATGATTTTATTGAGCAAAATTTTCAATAGCAAAAAAACACAAATTTTCCTTATTTGTGTTTTTTTCAATTCATTTTGTAAAATCAAAAACTTCAATTTAATTATTTTTGAATTGCAAACTCAACCAATGTATCAATTAATACACCCATCGGTTTACCTTTAATATCTGCTGTACCCGCAATGTCACAATGAATGAATGGAACATTGTTTGTAAATTCTTTTAAAAACATTGCTGCAGTATTATGGTCTGAAGTTTCGTCATTATTGTAATTATTTAAATCAGCAACTAAGCTTGCAGTATTTGGCTTGTGAAAGTCTTCATGAAGAGGCATTCTTCAAACTTTTTCGTGAGCAATTTTTGCAGATTTATTAAATATATTTCAATTTTCTTCGTCAGTTGAGTAAATTCCAGAATATTCACTACCTAGTGTTCTACTCATTGCGCCGGTTAATGTGGCAATATCAACAAGAGTTGTTGCATTAAGTTTTGTTGCGCCATAATATAAGCCATCTGCCAACACTAAACGACCTTCAGCATCAGTATCAGTAACCTCAACACTAATTCCAGCCATTGATTCATACACATTTTCAGGTAGTGAGGCATCTCCATCTTGTCTATTATCAGTAATGCACATAATTGCTGCTACATTTTTTTTGACTTTTAATTCCGCTACGGCTTTAACTGTGTATGCTGCAATTACAGAGCCAGACATATCATATTTCATGCCTTCCATGTGATAACCTTTGGTATTCATACCACCAGTATCAAATGTTATACCTTTACCTACATAAACAATTTTGTCTTTTGACTCTTTATTTCCATTGTATTCGACAATCACAACTCGAGGAGGATGAGTTGATCCTTTGTTAACAGAAAGAAGCAATCCCATATTCAATTCTTCAATTTGTTTTTTATTTAAAACGGTTATTTCTAAATCGGGATTTGTTGAAAAATCATTTCTTATATACTCAGCAAGCATTTTTGAATTACAATGATTTTCTGGCATTATTTGCAAGTTTCTGATTGAATTTTTATTCAAAGCAATAATTGCATATTTTTGAGCAAGCGCAGTAAATGAATCATTTGGAAGTAGGAATGTGAATTGATTTTTATTTTTTACATCTTTCTTTTTATTAAATAAGTTTGCTCCATAAAAAATAACACGAGAAATAAAAGCTTTTAGAACATCATCCATATTGACTTTTTGCGAAACAAAGCTTTCAAGGTCAATTTGATAATCACGGTTATTATTAACGATTTTGTTGTCAATTAATTTTACCAATTCAAAGTAATCTAATTCTTTTTCGATAAAAATGTAAGCCTCATTTTTATCGATAAACTCAGTTATAAACCCGTCCTTTTGAGCTACATTTGGTATATTATTTTTGTAGCATGCTTTTAAAAGCATTTTATCGTCTCTTATTGTAGTGTAAAACTTAATCATTTGAACCTCCGTTTATTCAATTATAATTAAACTTTTTAATAATAAAGCTATCTTATTTATTATTTTTTCCTTTTTTAAGTTCATTAAAATTTTGTGTTTATTTAATAGTATGAAAATAGATAATAATAATTTCAAAAATATTGTAAAAGACTTTTTTAGGTCATTTTGCAGCATTGAATCATTTAGCTTTATGCATTGAATTAACGAAAGAAAACAACAAATTAAATTGATATTAGTTTGAACAAAACTGTTCTTTTTTCATGCTCTTGGATTATCGAGCATAAAAAAGAAAAAAATGAATAATTGTACAATGAATGAGTTTGTTGCTAAAGTTATCAATGGTGAGTGAACATTTGAATATATTTGGTCTAAATTAAATAAAAATCAAAAGACAAAATTTGTTAAGAAAATTCGTTGTATTGCTATATTTAACAGTTTTGTAAAAAATGAAAAAACTGCGAAAAGTTTTAAGATTAAACAAGTGAATCAAACAAATAATGTATATGGCAAATCAGAGTGTTTAATAAACATTGAAAACAGCGGTCAATATATTCAAATTTTATGCAAAATTGGCAATAAATATGGTTTAGATATCAATACACATAGGTCAATATATTGAAATGATAAGAAAAATATAAGACATATTGTTGCTGTGCCAATCAGCATAAAATTATTCAAAAATTCAAAGCAAAATTTTACCAATTCATTGAAAATTGATTGAATTTTTAAAAATTATAAAAGTAATTTAATAATTAAAAACGAGCCTTAGCTCGTTAATTATTAAGATAATTTTGCAAAATGAATTGTTGTTCTAACTAGTTGTGATACATATGACATTTCATTATCGTATCAAGCAAAAACTTTATAAATTCTTTGTCCATTTGCTTCTTGAATTTTAGTTAGAGTGGCATCAAAAATAGATCCAGCATGTGAGTTTATAATGTCTGATGAAACAATTTCGTCAGTATTATAAATAAATGATTCATTTGCGGCTTTTTTGAATGCAGCGTGTAATTCATCTAAAGTAGGTTGTTTTTCTAATTGAACTGTTAAGTCAATGATTGAGCCTGTGATTGTAGGAACACGAAGTGCTGAACCATCTAATTTTCCTGTTGCTTCAGGAACAACTAGACCAATTGCTCTTGCGGCTCCTGTTGAAGAAGGAACAATATTCATTGCTGCTGAACGCGCTCTTCTTAAATCTCCTTTACGGTGAGGACCGTCTTGAAGCATTTGGTCTCCTGTAAATGAGTGGATTGTTGTCATGTAACCATTGATTAAACCAAAGTTATCAACTAAAACTTTAACCACTGGTGCTAAACCATTAGTTGTACATGATGCCGCTGAAGCAATTTTGTCGTCTTTATTCAATTCTTGGTGGTTTACGTTGTAAACAACTGTTTTAACATCGCTACCTGCTGGCGCTGAAACAAGAACTTTTTTAGCACCTGCGATAATGTGTTTATTTGCTAAATCTTTTTTGGTGAAAAAGCCTGTACATTCAAGAACAACATCGATTTCTAAATCTTTTCAAGGCAAGTTTTCAGGATCTTTTTCCGCAAAAACTTTAATTTCTTTTCCGTCTACAACGATTGCATTTTCTTTTACTTGAACATCGTGATTTAAAACACCAAATGCTGTATCATATTTTAATAAGTGTGCAAGCATACGAGGATCTGTTAAGTCGTTAACTGCAACTACTTCAACATCTTGATTTTTAGTTTCTAATAAGTGACGTAATGTTAAGCGGCCAATACGTCCAAAGCCGTTAATAGCTATTTTTTTCATTATATGCCTCCATATATCTTGTAATAATTTTACTTTTTTTAATACATATTATTTTTTGCAGCATTATAAAAGATGAAAAAAGTTTGTAATTAATTCCATATTAGGCCTAAAAATCGAAAGAAAAAACCCAAACGCAAATTGGGTTTTTAGTTTTATTTAATACCTTCTCATTTTCAATTTTTAACAATGTCAATGTCAGTACCGTGTTCTCTAACATATGCTGTGTGGTATTCAAGTGTTTCATTCATTTTCTTAACAAATGAAGCAGATTTTTGACCATAAACAGCTTCTGCAGCAGTAATTGACATGTGGAATCTATCCATGTGTGAAAGTTGACGAATGTCAAATGAAGTTGTAATATCTCCATTTTCACGGTATCCGTGAGGATGTAGATTTTTGTTTGTTCTTGTAAAGAAGATATCTCTTAATAAACTTTCGTATCCGTGGAATGCAAATACAACTGGTTTGTCTTTTGTAAATACTTTGTCGAATTCAGCATCACTTAAGGCACGTTTATCAATTTTTTGTGATCTTAGTTTTAGAATTTCAACAACATTAACAAATCTAATTTTTAGTTCTGGGTATTCTTTATTTAAAATTGAAATTGCTGCAAGAGATTCAATTGTAGATTCTGTACCACAAGCAGCAAAAACTAAATCAGGTTCTTGGTCAATTGAAACATTTGATGCTCAATCAATTACTTTATAACCTTTATCAGCAAGTTCTTGCGCTTCTTCAACTGTAAAGAATTGTTCTCTTGGTTGTTTTGATGCAACAATTAAGTTAATTACATCTCTTTCTTTGAATGCTTTTTCAGAGATAGCTAACAATGTGTTTGTATCAGCTGGCAAGTATTCTCTTACAATTTCAGGAGTTTTATCAGCTAAGTGGCCTAACATACCTGGGTCTTGGTGTGTATAACCATTATGGTCTTGTTGGAAAGCGTTTGATGTTGCAATCAAGTTTAATGATGGCAATGATTTTCTTCAGTCGTGTTCTTTTGATTTGTTAATTCATTTTAGGTGTTGAGTAACCATTGAGTCAACAACTCTTAAGAATGCTTCATATGATGCGAAAATACCATGACGACCAGTTAATACATAACCTTCTAAGAAACCTTCAGCTTGGTGTTCTGAAAGTTGTGAGTCAATAATTCTACCAGCAGGAGAAACAGATTCATCCAACTCAGTTTCAATTGGATCTAGTCATTGACGATCTGTAACTTTTAGAACTTCAAATAGACGGTTTGACTTGGTTTCATCTGGTCCAAATACTCTAAAGTTATCTGGGTTTAATTTAATAATTTGAGCGTAATATTTTGATAAATTTGCCATATCTTGCTCAATTGCTTGACCTGGTTTACTAAATTTAACTGCAAAATCTGTTCATTTTGGTAAATTTAGTTCTTTTGGATTGATTCCACCGTTTGTAGCTGGATTCATAGCCATTCTTTGATTGCCTTTTGGTGCAATATTGAATTCAGGTCTTAATTTAGCATCTTCTGTAAATAGTTCCTGAGGTCTGTATGACTCTAGTCAATTGATTAGGTCTTGTAAATGTGTATCATCTGCAGCTTTTACAGGAATTGGAACTTGGTGAGCTCTAAAGCTACCTTCGATTTGATTTCCGCCAAATTTGCTTGGTCCAGTTCAACCTTTTGGTGATCTTAAAATAATCATTGGTCATTCTGGTCTAGTTTGTTTTGAAGCATCTAATTTGTTTGCTTCTGCTTTGATTGCTAAAATTTTTTCAATTGCATAGTCTAATTTATCAGCCATTTCTTGGTGATAATCAGCAGCTTTTAATACATTAACAATGATTGGTTCTCAACCAAGTCCTCTGAATAATGATTCAAGTTCAGCATCACTTCTTCTAGCAAAAATAGTTGGGTTAGAGATTTTTCCACCATTAACATGAATAATTGGTAAAACAGCACCATCATTTTTAGGGTTAATAAATGTGTTAGACAATCATCCCGCCATAGATGGTCCTGTTTCAGCTTCACCATCACCAACAACAGCAGCAGCAATTAAATCTGGATTATCTAGAATTGCTCCAGTAGCGTGAGATAGTGAGTAACCTAATTCTCCACCTTCGTGTAATGAACCAGGTGCACATGGTGCAGCATGTGATGCAGTACCACCAGGGAATGAGAATGTTTTAAATAACTCCTTCATTCCTTTTTCATCTTGCCCTACATTTGGAAATAATTCAGTATATGAACCATCAAGATACGAGTTAGCAATCATAACTTGTCCACCGTGACCAGGACCCGAAATATAAAACATATTTAAGTCATATTTGTTGATTACCCTGTTTAGGTGTGCGTAAATAAAGTTTTGTCCAGGAATTGTACCTCAGTGACCAATTGGATAAACTTTAACGTCTTCAATTTTTAAACCACCTTTCATAAGTGGGTTATTTTTTAAATACATTTGACCAACAGCAATATAGTTTGCAGCTCTTCATCAAGCATCAACTTTATTTAAATATTCTCTTGAGTCAAAATCGATATTTTTGTTTTTCATTCTCACTCCTTTTCTTTTGTTATTTTCAACAAAATTATTATTAACTTTATTATTATAATAAATAAATTTATTTAAAACATAACAATGTGTTTAATCTTAAAAAATAATGGAATTAATTACTTATTTTAAAAATAGGAATTAATGTTAAACATTTCCTAAGCAAATAAGCTTTTCATATTAAATTTAATAACTAGAAATTACCAATTCAATAGAAAAAACAAAAGAAAAGGTAAATTAAAAAACAAACCGCAATGGTTTGTTAGTTTGATTTTTATTTGAATGTGTGTTTTACGCCAACTAGACTTAAAACATCATTGTGTACTTTGCAAAATCCTTCAGATGCTTTGTTGAATCTTTCTCATTCAGCGTCTGTTAGAGACATTTTTTCTTTTAAGTATTCGTATCCGTTTTCACCAACAATTACAGGAATTGAGAAGTAAATTCCAGGGTGTTTGAATGTTTCAGGTAATTTAACACCAATAGTCATAATTCTTCTTTTGTTTTCTAGAATTGCGCTTGTGATTTCAAACAATGAAGTTCCAATTCCAAATTGAGTATTTCCTTTACGTGAGAATATTTCAAAAGCTTCTTTTTTACTGTCTTCGTATAATTTTTCTTTAAGTTCTTCTGTAAAATGAGGTAAATCTTTGATAAATGTTTCACCAACTTTTGCAGTTGATCAAACAGCCATTGCTGAAGCACCGTGTTCAGCAATCATGTTTACTGAAACTGAATCTGCATCAATGTCAAAGTGGTATGAAACTAGTTTTCTTAAACGCGCTGAGTCAAGAACTGTTCCAGCTGAAATAACTTTTTCTGCAGGAAGTCCTGAAGCATAGTGGAATACAGCAGCCATAACATCACAAGGGTTGGCAGCAACAATAACAACACCCTTAAATCCAGATTTTTTCAATTTTGAACCAAAATCATTCATCAATTTAGCGTTAGCTTCAGCTAATGCTAAACGGTCTGAGAAGTCTTTATTTGCAGGAATTGATGCACAAACTACAACGATATCTGCATCTTTTCCATCCTCTTCAAGTGTACCAGGTCTAAATTTAGATCCGTTTCTAGGCATGATTGAAACCATGTCTGAAAAGTCTTTAGCATGCGCAATAGCAATATCTTCATTTTTGTCAACTAGAATTCATTCAGCTTCTAGTCCTCTACAAACAGCAATATTTATGTAGGTAAAACCAACATTACCTAAACCAACAACAATAATTTTTTTCATTTTATCCTTTCTCAATAAAAATATAAATTATTAAATTCAAAGCCTTAATAAGCTTATAAATATTATAAGTTTTTTGATTAAAAGCCATCACTTTTTATAAAATAAATTTACTTTTATACACGAAATATGAAATCGTTTCGAATTTTAATATATTAATCTATGTTTCAAATTAAAATTTAAGTTAAAAATTACATTTTTATAAAAAATAAACAAAAATTCCCTATTAAAAAATGAATGAAAAAGCACCTAATAGTTGGTGCTTAAGGATATTTTTATTTTCTAAAATCGATAACTGCTCTACCGATGAAATCACCTTTTTCAAGTTTTTCAAAAATTTCTGCAACTTCGTCAAGTTTCACGATTCTTGTAACTTCTGATTTTACTAGACCTCTTGCAGCATAATCTAGTGCTTCTTTAAGATCTTTACGTGTTCCGACGATTGAACCGGCTAATTCACGTTCTAGTAATACTGTTCAGAAAACTGAAACTGGGAATTCATCTTTACCTAGTTTGTCTTTAGCAGGTAAACCAACTAATACTTGGCGACCGCCACGACGTAACATTTCCATCCCTTGGATGGCTGCAGCAGTTGCAACAGAAGTATTAACGACACCGTGTACGCCGCCTTCAGTTGCTTTAATAACTTCAGCAACGGCATCTACTTTTTTACTGTTGAATGCAAATTCTGCACCTGATTTAATAGCTAAATCACATTTTTCATCTGTTAAATCAATTCCAATTGGGCGATATCCCATTGCTTTTGCATATTGGATTGCAAGTTGTCCTAAACCACCAACACCAATTACAGCAACAAAGTCTCCAGGTTTTAATTTTGCTTGTTTTACAGCTTTATATGTTGTAACACCTGCACAAACTACTGGTGCACCTGTTACTATATCAAGAGTTTTAGGAACGATGCCAACAAAATCTTCGTGGCCAATTGCATATTCTGCAAATGAACCATCTTTTGTATATGCAGACATATTTTGGTTTGGACACAATGTTTCTTTACCACTTAAACAGAATTCACAGTGCCCACAAGCATCGTGAAGTCAAGCTAGACAAACTCTATCTCCAACTTTTAAATGTGTACAACCTGGTCCAAGTTTTTCAACAATACCAATTCCTTCATGACCTGGAATTAATGGATATTTTGGTTCTACTAATCAATCGTAATTAGCAGCGTGTAGGTCAGTGTGGCAAATGCCACTTGTTTCCATTTTAATTAGAACCTCTTTTTCTTTAGGTTCTGGAATATCAACTGTCTCAACACTTCAAGTACGTGGTGAACGTACTACAAAAGCTTTCATTTTAGCCATAAAGCTATCCTTCTTTCATATCTTATAATGTTTTATTTTTTAACGTATGATAACAATTATTCATTATCAACTTAATCATACTCTTTTTTCAGAAATGCAAAGAAAATCCCCTAATTAGTTTCCTAATTAGTCTATTTTTCAGCCAATATCAAAAAAACACCAATAATAATGGTGCTTTAGTGAAAATTTATTTTTTAAATTTTGTTCGAACTTGTTCAGCAACTTTTTTAAGGCGTTTTATTCTATCTTTTTCATAAAATAACTTGATTGTATCAATATATTTTTCAATAGATATATCAATGACTTCGCCTCATTCTTTGGTAAGGCCCATTGCATTTTTACCAACAACTTTTAATCTATGTTTGTTTTTAAAAATCTCTATTATTTTATCTGCCATTTGTTTTTCATGTTGTGTTGTGACATAGCCGTTTTCGCCATCAACAATACCCTCAGAAGAAGGAGAGTTTTTAATAACTAAACTAGGAACCCCTTGTGATGCCGCCTCGTGAACAACCAAACCAAATGTATCTAAAATAGATGGAGATATCAATAAATCGTGTGATAAATATAAACCTTTTAATAAATCTTCATCATTTACTCATCCAGTGAAATTAATATGATTATAAATTTCTAATTCTTTTGCATATTCAATGATTTCGTCAAAATTTCAATCGCCACCCACCATAGTTAAAGAATAATTTTTATCTATTGTTAATAATGTTTTGAAAGCGTCTAAAAGCTGTTTAATATTTTTTTCTCATATAAACTTAGATATAAAAAGCAAATTGTGTTTTGAGGTGTCAATATTGAATTTAGCGATGGCTTTTTTAGCTAAATCACTTGAGTTTTCAGTATATTTAAATTTTGTTCCATCGCCAACAACTGATTGCATAATGTTATCAGAAAAATTATTAAGTTTCATTGATGAATTTGAAACATAAAATATATGGTCAATTTGTCTGGTGAATTGATTCATTAAAAAGCCACTTAAAGTCCCAAAAAGATCACTGTTAGTTGCTAATATTACACTCTGTTTAAAATTTTTATGCATTGTAAAAACAATGGGAATATTGTATCTATTTTTCAATGAAACAGCAATTTTACCAGCAACAAATGGAGAATGCGCATGAATAATATCGGGGTCAAAATCATCAATTAACTGTTGTTCTTCGTTAATTATAGGAAACTTAAAAACTTCATAAGAGCCCCACTTCATTCTTGAGGTTTTTAATCTAATTATTTTACCTTTGTATTTTTCATCAACTGATAAGTCTGCTGATTTATATCTTGGGGCCAATATTCTAAAATCAACATTTTTTTTCTCGAATTGTTCAGCATAATTTTCAATTACTCTTGCAACACCATCAATATAGGGAAGAAAACTATCAGCAATTATAAGAACTCTTAAGGGTCTTGATTTCAAAGAAATTAATTCAGGTTTGTATCTTCTAATGTTCATTTTTACCTACTTTTTTATTATTAAAATTATACATTATTGATTTGAGCAAAATATTTATTAGAAAATTACATTTATGAATGATTTTCAATTGAATTGGTAAATTAAAAAATAGCTTGAAGCTATTTAATAACATTAATTATAAAGTTTCCTGCAAAAACATCAATTTGATATTTTTCTTGATTATTAATTTCGCCATTTATTATTTTATATGCCAACACACTTTCAACTTTGTTTTGAATAAATCTTTTAATAGGGCGAGCACCAAATTGACTATCATAGGCAGATTTTGCGATAAAATCAATTAATTTTTCACTATATGCTAAGTTGATATCTTTTGTTAATTTAACTCTTCTAATTAATTTTTGCATTTCAAGATCAACGATTTCTTTAATCACTGACTCACTTAAAGAATTGAATTTAACAACTTCATCAATTCTGTTTAGAAATTCTGGACTCATAAATTTTAATAGTTCTGCTTTTAATTCGGGAGCGTTCATTTCAATTTGTTTTTTTAGAATTTCATCAGAAGCTATATTTGAGGTCATAATTATAATTAAATTACGACAGTTTATATTTCTCCCTTTAGAGTCAGTTATTGAACCATTATCTAAAATTTGAAGCAGAATATTTAATACTTCTTTATGAGCTTTTTCAATTTCATCAAGTAAAAGAATAGTATATGGATTTTTTCTTATTTGTTCTGTTAATGAATTGTTTTGGTCAAAACCAATATACCCTGGAGGAGCGCCAATTATTTTTGAAACTGAATGTTTTTCCATGTACTCAGACATATCAATTCTAATCATTTGTTTTTCTGAATCAAATAAAGCATAAGCTAATGCTTTTGAAAGCTCAGTTTTACCAACACCTGTAGGTCCTGTAAAAAGAAAACTTGCTAGCGGTCGATTTGGATCATTAATATTTGCTTTAGCTCTTAACACAGCTTGACATACTAAATTTATTGCATTATCTTGACCTTTAATTTTACTTTTCAACTCATTTTCTAGGTTCAAAAGTTTATTTTTGTCAGTTTCAAGCAACTTAGTAACTGGTATTTTTGTTCACTTAGAAACTATTGAGGCAATTTCTTCGCTAGTTACTGTGTCTTTAATTAAAGAACTGCTATTTTGCAAAATTTGCTGTTCCATTTGTGCAATTTCTTTTTCTAAATTCGGTATTTCAATATATAAAACTCTTGAAGCTTTTTCATAGTCAGCTTCTTTTTGATAAATTGTTAAAGCATGCTTTAAATTTTCTAGTCTAGACTTGGCGTTCGAAACTTGTTCAAGACGTTCTTTTTCTAAATCTCATTTATTTTTAAAGTCTTTTATTATTTCGTTTTCATCATTAATTAATTTATCTAATTCAATTAATCTTTCTTTATTTTTGCCTTTTGATTCATTACTTGAACTCAATGCAATTTTTTCCATTTCAAGCATAGCTAATTTTTGCTGAGATTTTTCAAGTTCTTCAGGTTTAAAATTGATTTCCGTTTTGATTGTTGAAGCAGCTTCATCAATCAAATCAATTGCCTTATCTGGTAAAAATCTATCAGAAATATAGCGTGATGATAATTTTGCGGCTGAAACTAAGGCTTCATCAAGAATTTTAACGTTATGAAAATTCTCAAATCTCTCCTTGATTCCTCTCAATATTGCAATTGTACCTTCGGTTGTTGGTTCTAAAACGTCAATTTTTTGCATTCTTCTCTCTAGAGCTGCGTCTTTTTCAATATATTTTCTATATTCGTCGAATGTTGTAGCCCCAATTAAATGCAATTTTCCGCGAGCCATCAATGGTTTAAAAATGTTTGCTGCGTCCATAGCGCCATCTTGATTTTTTCCTGTTCCAATTAGCATGTGTATTTCATCAATGAATAAAATAATATCACCATTACTTTCTTCAATTTTTTTCAACACAGATTTCAATCTTTGCTCAAATTGTCCCTGGTATGATGCACCAGCTATTAATGATGCTAAATCTAACTCAAAAACATCCTTACCTTTTAAATTTTCGGGAACCTGGCCTTCAACAATTTTTCTAGCAAGCCCTTCAACTATAGCAGTTTTTCCAACGCCTGGTTCACCTACTAAAACTGGATTATTTTTTGTTTTTCTACTTAAAATACGAATCATTCGGCGAATTTCGTCATCTCGATTTATTACCGGGTCTAATTCATTTCTTGTTGCTAAATCAGTTAGATTTCTACCATACTTTTTCAATACATCATCTTCATCTTTTGGTTTTGAAATATTCAAATTACCAAATAAATCATCTAAATTAAAGTCCATATCCCTCCTTAATTTATTTATATTTTAGCACTCTTATTGTTAGACTGCTAATATTTAATTATTTTTTTCGATTTTGTAAATTATTGAATTAACTGAATAATATGACTTGTTAAACTAACTTATTATTTAATTATTAAATAAAGAGCTATTGAAAAATATCTACAAAATAATTAATTAAAATATGAATAAAATTCCTAATTAATTCCTTAAATAATTGAATTACACAATAAATTATTTGGTTCGAAATAGAAAAAATATAATTAAAAACTCAATTATTTTATTGTTTTGTTTGCAAGATACTAATGTAGAATTTTTAAATATGAGACTAAGATTTGATAAAACAGCAGAGCAAAAAATAAAAAATTCAAATTATTTTATTAATGAAACTAACTATCCAATTGAACTTAACAACAAATCAATAGTGGAACTAGGAATGGGGAAGGGTGAAATGATAGTTGAATTAGCCCTTAAAAATCAAGATATTATGTTTTATGGATTTGAAAAATATCCAACAGTAGCTGCAAAAGCACTTGCAAAAGCAGAAGAATATAATTTAAAAAATTTTAAAATAATATTAGATGACGCAAGTAACCTAGAAAATATATTTATAGGTACTTTAAATACACTTTGACTGACATTTAGTGACCCATGGCCTAAGGCAAGACATTTTAAACGTAGACTTACATATAAAACATTTTTAGAAAAATATGCAAAAATTATGAATGAAAATTCAATATTAAAGTTGAAAACTGATAATGATAAGTTCTTCGAGTTTTCATTGGAACAATTTAACGAAAACAATTGAAATATTATTGAATTTGGTCAAGATTTACACAATTCAAAATTTGCATTAGATAATGTCATGACTGGTTATGAAAAGAAATGAAGTTCATTAGGTAAAAACATAAATTATTTACATGCAAAATTACCAAGCAAGCAATAATGCTTGTTTTTTGAATAAAAAAATAAGCCTAAGCTTATTCAATGTCATCATCCTCTTCATCTTCGTGAATGTCTTCAATGTCGGAGTTATCACCAAACATTTCAGCTTTGATGTTTTTCAATAATAATTCAGTATTTTTTGAATCACTTTTATCTTTTTTGACGAAATTAAACTTAGAATTTGAAAGAATTTCTTCATTTTTATCATCATTATACAAAATGGTCGGAATTATTATTGGTCTACGACGTTTTTTGTTATAGAAAAAGTTTTCTAATCTATCAATAATTAGTTGTTTTAGTTCCATTACATTAAAATTTTCAGTATTTTTTACATAATAAAGTGCAGCACCATGGGCAATTCTTTTTGCTTCATTAACTAAACTTAATGAAGTTTTAACATAAAATGCGCCGCGAGAGATTAATGAAGGTCTGCCAATTATATTTTTGTTTTTTCTATCAACAGTTATAGCAATATTAGTAAATCCACTTTCTCCTAAATTTTGACGTTCTTTAATTACAGAAGAGTTTAAATTCAATATGCTATGACCATCAATATAAATTGGTCCATAATCAATTTTTTCATTTGTTTCAAACACTTTTTGATTGATTATGTGATAAACCCTACCCTTTTCGGGGATAAATATATTTTCAGGTTTAACGCCACTTTTGATAGCGCTTTGACTATGAGCAATACACATTCTATATTCACCATGATATGGAATAAAGTATTTTGGTTTAGTTAACTGGAAAATCTTGTAGTGTTCATGTTTATAAGCATGACCCGAAGTATGCAAGTAGCCATCAACACCATTTTCTTTAATGTCAGCACCAAGTTTTGCAAGTCTATTAATTAGTAGCTCAATTACCATATGATTCCCAGGAATTGGACTTGATGAGAAAATAATTAAGTCTCCCTTTTTGATTTTAACAGTTGGGTGCTTTCCGTGAGACATTCTCGCAAGAGCCGCAAGTTGCTCGCCCTGTGAACCAGTTGTCAAAATAACCAATTCATTGTCGGGAATATTTGCTACTTGTTTTTTGTCAACTAAAACTTTACTATCAACATTAATGTAACCTAATTTACGTCCGATTTTGACACCATTTACCATTGAGCGGCCAAATGTTGCGACTTTTTTGCCTAATTTTGATGTTAATTCAATAATGGCTTTAACTCTGATTAAGTTCGAAGCAAAGGCAGTTATTATTATTTTACGTTCCGCTTGTCTCATGTATTTTTCAATGTCTTTTAAAATATCATTTTCAGATGGCGAATGAAGTGGCCGCATTGCATTGGTTGAATCTGATAATAAAACAGTTAGACCTTCTTTACCAATTTGATCTAATCTAGCGAAATCTGTGTAGCTTTCGCCAATTGGATTATAATCAAACCTAAAGTCACCAGTACACATTATTGAACCATTAGGAGTATTCACACGCACACCAAATGCATCTGGAATTGAGTGTTGTGCAGTTCAAAAATCAACTGAACATTTACCAAATTTATGAACAGCAGACTTTTCAATTTCAATAAATTGAATTCCCAAAGGTACTTTGTGTTCCTCGAATTTTAGTTTTAAATATTGAATTGCAATTCTTGGTGCAAATATCTTTTTAATTGGCACTTGCTTTACTAAATATACAACTCCACCAATGTGATCTTCATGGCCGTGAGTAATAAATAAACCTTTAATTTTTTTATGATTTTCAGCTAAATATGAATAATCTGGAATAATCCCCTTAATACCAGTCGAAGCAGTATCAGCAAATTTAATTCCGGCATCGATAATAAAAATATTATCGCCATATTCTACAAAAAGTGATGATTTACCAATCTCTTGAACACCACCAATAGCAACTAATTTTGTTGGCTTCATATTCCTCCAAATTTAAATTATTATTAAGAAATTTCACGAATAATTTACTTATGTTTAGTAATTTTATACCATAAAAATTTATAAAACATTAATAAAATAAAAAAATGGCCGGTAGTAAGGGATTTGAACCCTTGAGTCGCTTGCGCGACTATTTGTTTTCGAGACAAACCTCTTCAGCCACTCGAGCAACTACCGGTAATTTTACAAATTCAATTGAAAATATATTGATATTCGTCAAAAAACTAATTTTCAAAATCTTTGTTATGAACTAATTATAAATAATAATTAATTTTTATAGTAAAATTATCTCATAAATATTTTTGGAGGTGCTATGAATACTGATAATAAATACGGTATTGTTGCAGGTGTTCAAGCCAATAGTGGGTCAATTTTATTTTCAATTGGTTCATTTCCTATTAGAACTTATTCAATAACTTTAATGATGGGTTTTTTGGCAGCAATATTTACAATAGCCTTTTTCTGACATAGAGAAAAATATAAATTTGAAATTCTATATACTTTAATTTTCTTAATTGTGCCTTCAACAATTATTGGCGCTCGTTTATGAGATTTAGTTGAGGTTGCATTGCATGACCCAAGTTTTGATTGAAGGTCATGGTGAAAAATATGGGAAGGTGGTTTAAGTATCCAAGGTGGTGTTATTTTGGGTACGATTGTTGGTGTTATTTATGCATATCACAAGCGCCATGAAATCGATTTTCGCAAAGCAGTTGACATTATAATTCCAACAATTTTAATTGGTCAAGTAATTGGTCGTTGAGGAAACTATGCAAACCATGAATTGTATGGTAAAGTTGACTGAGATGGTTCTTCTGTATTAATTTTTGGTAAAACATTTGCTCAAAACATGTTTATAAGCGATTCAATTAGTGCTGAATTAAATCAACCTGGATTATTTAGATATCCATTATTCTTATATGAGTCATTAGCAAACTTAGTAGGTTATTTAATTTTGGTTTGAACAATTAATTTATTTGGCTTAGTAAAACCTGGTATGAATGGTTCTCTATACTTCATCTGATACGGACTTGTTCGTTTAGCACTTGAACCATTACGCCAAAATGCCTATGAAATGTATACAATAGCATCATTAGTATTTATTGTAATTGGTACAATTGGCCTAATATACTTTGGATTTTTCAACCCAGTTCATTACACAAAAATCAAACTGAAATATAGATACACATATAAATATTCTCATCCTCAAAAATATTTAGACCACATTAACAGAACAAGATTTTTTGATATTAAAAAACCTTTATATAGCGAACTTAGTGGCTAATAAATAAAAATTAATTAAAAAATATTTTTATAATATAATAAACATACATTTTTATAAATAATTATTTATCAAATTGAAAGGAGTAAAGATGGCAAGAGTAGATCAATTAACCGGTAAACGCGCGCAAACTGGTAATAGACGTTCACATGCTATGAACGCTACAAAAAGAAAATTTAACCTTAATTTACAAAAAGTAACTATTAATGTTAATGGTAAAAAAACCACTCTAAGAGTTACAGCAAAAACTGCAAAAACACTTAGAAGAAGCGCAATTGCTTAATTAAAAATCCTTTAATAGACTTAAAAAGTCTATTTTTTTATTAATTCAACCTCTAAATATGCTTTAATTATGGAACGTTTCCATAACTTTTAAGATGCTAATTTGCTCTAAAAATGTGTTTTTAGTTAAAACATCTCTGAAAATACACAAAAAATCCCTTTATTTTTTTTTTTTTTTGCAATCTACTAGAAAAAATGTAAATATTTAATATTTTTATTAAATTATTATTAATTTAATTTTGTATTATTTTGTTGTAATAAATAAACCCACCACTTAGAGGGAGTGTAATATGTTCAAAAAAAATAAAATATTAGCTTTATCGTTATCAGGCACTGTTTTAAGTGCAACAGCCATTGGAGTTGTTGTTTATCTAGCTAATAGCGATGATAGAAATAAAACTGATTACAGAACAACAGCTAATGCAAGGAATAATTTAGTTGCTAAGGACAATTTAGATTTAACTAACACAATACCTTCTAATGCTGACACGAATTTAAAAGAAATCCCTAAAAAAGAAGAGCCGCCAAAAGTTGTGCCACCGAAAGAAGAACCGCCTAAAAAACAACCAATAATTAAAGTTGAGCCACCGAAAGAAGAGCCGAAGCCTAAGCCAATTCCTAAGCCCGAACCTAAACCCGAACCTAAGCCTAAGCCAAAAGTGGAAGAACCAAAAAAACAAACTATTACTGTTAATGGTATTAAAGTTTATGGGGACGTAAAACCATTGCAACCAAGACAAATTCCAAGTTATGATCGTGATAAGGGATTATCAAGTGATTATATAAATCATACAGTGCCCGAAGTAATTAGCATCGAGGTTACACCAGAATTAATCAAGAAATCAATTGAAGATACTATAGGAACAGGCAAAAAAGAAGGGTTAAATTCAGATTGATCAAAAAGTATGGTTAATAATGCTTTAAGTATTGATTTATCAAAAGATCCCGATGGTTTAGACAGATTCATAAAGCAAAATCAAGATTATTGAACAAACCAATTCTATAAATGACAAAGATTATTTGATTCGCCTAAAATAAGAGAATTTTTAAAAGATGATAAAAAATCAGAATATGACACAATGATTTCACAAAATAAATTCAAAGGAAAAGAACATAGATACCTATGAATTTATAATAATTTAGACTGATCAAAACTAAATAAACTTTCATCAGCTGCTCAAGAACAATTGAAAAAAGGTTATGTATTAGATCCTAATAATGCATACATCAACGAAAACGGTGAATTAGACTCTCATGCATACTCACCTCCTGAGGGCCATAATGTCGTAATTGGTCGTAGGGTTAATGACAATAAAAATAGACGTACATTTAGTTATGACAGTCCATATGGCAGAACACCTGATGATATTAGATATGGAAGATACCCAGGATGAAAATCTACCGATGTTACTTTAAGTGATGAAAGATTTAAAGACATTATTAAAGCCGAAGATGGGTTTAGACTTATAAAAATGGAAAGAGAAAATAAAGTTAACGATCCAAAACAAATTAATGAAGGTCTTGTAGTTGAAATCGATGCCGCTAATTACTCTGGTTACAATAAAACTCTTCAATTAATTAAAAAAATTAAAAAAGAAAATATTAATGTTACTTCATTTAGAATACAAAACATGGGTGAAAAGGATTCTGCTCAAAAATTCAAGCCTATTCTTGAAGCTTTACCAAATGAAATTCAACAACTTGAACTATATTTCAGTGATAAAGCAACAAATACCGGTTCACTAATTGCTTTAGAACATAAAAAAATTAAAGAATTGTCACTTTACACTCTTGGAAACTCTTTAAAAGAATCATGATCAATAAACCCTTGAGCGGTTTTTAAAACAGAATGAGTGAACACTAATGACTATAACGTAAGTTGAAGCTATCAAAAAGGTGCTCCAATTGCTACAAGAATTACATTCAACGCGTTGGCATTTGAAGAATCTGACTATAAAAAAGATGCTAGTGATCCATTTGAACGTATAAATGATGGATTAAGAATGGCATATTACTCAAGAAACAACTGGCCATTTTTCCAAGGAGGATTTGGTCCAGGTCTTAATCCAGACCACAACGAAGGTAATAACAGTTACCCAACGGATTTAGACTTTAGTAGGGCACCGTCAATCAAAACATTGCGTGGATTGATATTCTATGATAAATACAAACCACAAAATGCTGCCAGAAAGGTTTGAACTGTAAAATTCTTTAATGATAAATCAACATATGAAATAGGTGATGAAGACCTAGCAAATGCTGGTTTTGAAAACTTTGCAAAACCCGCAGGCCAAAAAGCACCAAAAATTGTTTTCTCAAATAATACAACAACAACTGGTTTTAAAATCACAAGCAGTGATTTATCTCCATCGGCAATTAGTAATTTACATAGATTCGTTGAACTTGTAAGAGCTGGAAATTCTGGATTTCCAGGCACAGTCACAGTTGTTAATAACCCATCATTAGCACAAAAATTGAAATCAGCAGGATTTAAAGTTGTTGAAACAAATAATAGTTCTGATGAAGAATTCTACTAGGAGAAATTATGAAAAAAAGAAAATTAACGCTATTTTTAACTAGTTCACTAACCGCATTATCAACGCTATTTTTTGCCGCAGCATGTGCATCAAAATCAGACCCAGGTAGAAAAGAAATTAATAAAAATAATAACCCATCAGGTGGAAATAAAGGTGATGGATCAAATGATAAACAACTAAATGAATTTAAGAGTAAATCATTTGAACAAGCATTTAATCTAAAAATTATTGACGAACTTACAAAAAAACCGAAAGATAAATCCGATGTTACAGCAGATACTATTAAAAATAAATATCGTGAAATAGTTCAAATTCAGGTAAAACCCGAATTTGCAAAAATTTTTGAAGCTAATGTAGAAAATGTATATGGTGAAAATGATAGAAATGCAACCGGAAAAATTAAATTTATAATTTCAATAACTAATAAAACAAATAATAAGGCAATTTATAAAACATATGAAGTTGGCGGATTCAAGACAACTGAAATGGGTATTTTAGATAATGGTCAATTACCTTCGAGAACTGAAAAACAAATCACAAGTTCTGACCTAGATAAATATATTAATTTAAATCAGCAACAAAGATATGATCAAGACAATAAAGCCTATGATGAACTTGTAAAACGCTCTTGAGAAAATAAATCAATAAATGAAATTAGACCAGATTTAAATTATTCTCAAAGTGCCGCAAATAAATTTAATGAATTGGCAAAAAAAGTTAACATCCCAACTTATGAATCAGCGGCATACAAGGGCTATACCTTACCAAAATTAAAAGAAAATGGTGAATTTGATGGTCTTACTTTGTATCCATGAGATAAATATGCCGCTACCCCGAACTTTATGTCTGATATAGATTATCTAGGTGGAAGAGATAGATATAAGTCTACTGGTTTAGCTCGTATGTTACCTAATGAAATGTACAAGAAAATTGCCCTTGAAACATTTAGTGTTGAATTCAATTGAAAAGATGAATTCACAAAAGAAATTGGCGAAATTGATGCTGATATAAAAAATATAAATGAATGAAAAGCATCAAAGAATAAACCAAAATTCGATGAATATATTCAACAATTTGTTGATAAAAAATTAGAAGAAATTAAAGAACTAAATGCTGAAAAAGAGCGAATGGTTCACCGAGCACACAACTTAGATAAACAGGCAACTGGCGAAAAGTATGACCGTCAAATAGCAGAAGTTCAAAAGAAAATAGATGAATTAAAGGCATTAGATTATGATAAAGCCTTAGAAATACTGAATAAAGAAAAAAATAATTATGAAATTGAAAGAAAAAAACCTTGGAATGAAAGAAAAAAATCTAGACGTTCATTTGGAACAATGTGAATAATGGATTATGTTTTACCAGAAAACGGCAAATATCCAACTAAATGATACTTTGGCACAAACTCACACGTTGCTAAATTAATGAAAGAACCTTCGTTAAATGCTATGAGTTTAACATTTATCAATAATAAAAATGTTGGGATAATGTCTAAGTTTAGAATTACAGGTATGGATAATAACTTCACTAGATTTAGTTGAGCTGGTGAACAAATGAAAGAGTCGGTTGACACTGTGTTTGATGCAATTGACTATTTAAAAACATCTCCAACTCAATACTTAAGCGCTGGAGATAAAGCAAAATTTAATGGTGTTGAAGAAATGATTGACTTTGCGGTCATCGAGGTTGATTTTGAAAAGTTAGTTAAATATAATTCTGGCTCATGGAGCAATTCTCAAACACCTGCATTCCCAACAAATGCTGAGGAATTAGCGAAACTTGTAACAAATGATTATTATCATAGAGATGACAAAGATAAAGTTAAATTTTTAGCGAAATCATATTTAAATAACTATCAAGCAATAGATCTAAAACTAAAAGGTTCACAACCAGAAAATATTGATCAATTATTCGCTGTTGGATACCCTTCTTCAAAAGATGATTATTTCCTAAAAAAATACACTGATGATGATCAAATTTCCCAAAAAGAATTATGACAGAGTCTTTGAGTTAACTCTGATTATCGTTTCTATGAAGCAGATCCTGTTCAAGAAGGCGGTAAACCGCCATTCCCTGAAAGTAGATTAAAAAATGGTAATTCCTTATCATACCAAATTGGTTTACGTTCATTCACTGATAAACCGGGAATTAACGATGCTTTTATAGTTGCACCAATTAGAGGACGGGAATTATACGAAACTTATAAAGATGATGAATCATCAAATAATAAAAAGACACTCGCAAAATACTTTAACACAGGGCTACAATACATGTTAAGACACTATACTCCTATTGGTGGATCTAGTGGGTCAAGTGTTAGAAACCAAAAAAACGAAGTAATTGGTGTTCATAGTACAATTTTTCAAAGAGCGGGTGTCGACTTTGTCGCTGCATTGCGTTCGGAAGGATATAACTACCAAGGTGCATTCGGGGCATACAACCTACCTCAATATGACCTAATTTATGGTGGTGGCAAAGATCAAAAAAATTCATACCTAGATTCATTGATTAAAAAATATAAAGATAAGGATATAAAAACTTGACTATTTAAAAATGGAGCAAGCAAGGATAATGTTCCAGTTGAATTCAAATTCAATAATAGTGGTTCAAACAGGAGTTAAATATGACTAATATTGAATTTGAAAATAAAAAAATATATGATGATTATCAAACATTAGTAAATAAACAAAAAAGAAATTGAATTTCAAGAGTTTACCAAATTATTGCTGCTATATGAATTTTTATAGCCGGAATAGTATTACTGCTTTTAGCTGATAAAGTAATATTATTATCTGAAAAAGTAAATATAGCAATATTCTTTAACTTTACAACTGAAAGATTCAAAGAAGTAAACTTTGTCTTAATGCTAAGAATTGCAATTTTATCATTTCTATTTATCTATCCAATAAGCAAAATATTTGCTGACTTATTCATAAATAAAGAAAAAGTCGAATTCTATTTACCTTGATTTATATGGTATTTGCTATCATCAATAACTGCTTTTGTTTTGTTTATGTCATTTAGAAGCATAGATGGAAAACAAGTTATTAATTTACTTTATGCCTTTATTCCATTATATGTTTTCGATTTAACTTATGCAATCTTTGCTTATTATATTAAGAGAAAATCAAACCCATTAACAATGGGTAGTGTGTCAAGTTTAATTATTACTCAAGTAGCAAGAGCATTGCTAGTAAGTGCTATATTGGCTTGTTTCTTTATTTGAACAAAAAGTTCAATAAAAGAAGCTCAATTATTTCTTCATTATAATCAATTTAGCGATTGATTTAGATCATTATTTAAAGTTAAAAAAGCATCTAATTTAGCAATTATTATTGCACTATTTATAGGTTCATCTCTACTCTTATTCTTTTCATTTTGAGATAAAATCATTTTAATTGCTAACAACAATTTAAAAGGTGAATATCTAAAAAATAAACTATCTTTCACATTAATTTTATTGGCATCAATCGCCTTTTGAATATTACGTGTCTTCTTTATTAAAGTTAAACAATCAAGTTATTTTGATGAAAAAGTACATTTTTCACCAAATTATCTATATTTATTATTTACAATAGTTCCGATCCTAGCACTAACTTTATTTTTAGTAATCAATTTAGTTAGAATTTTTAAAACAAAAAATACATTAACTAACTCAATAATTTTTGGTTCACTATTGTCATTAATTTGAATTTCATTCATGATTCTAAGTTTTAATAACAATGATAATGGTATTAATTTAGTTGTATTATTTATCACTGTATTAGCAAGTATTTCAATGATGGGATTATATTTAAAAAACAATTCCACAATTCACAAATTTTCACTAAAAATCTTAAATCTAAATATCTTGGTCTCAATTATCATAATGTCAATATTAGGTTTTGAAAGATTAATGCAAGCTCAAAATAATTATGCATTCAGCTACTTAAATTCAGATCTGAATTTAGTACAAATATTTGCTGTTGTTCAATCCTCATTAACACTAGCGATCTTAATTGGGGCAGCAATAAAATTAATATTTGTGCTATATAAACTTCATAAAACAAGAAAAACAAAAAGGGGTGTAGAAAATGAATAAAGCAATATCAAAAAAAGAACTAAAACAATTGAAATTAACCAATGAATTGCAAATTTTCAATTTGAATTCTCAATATGAAAATGTAAAGTCTAACCCAAAATTTGTCTCATTTAATCAATTGAGTTCATCTGTTTTACTTGCATTAGGCTTAGGTTTTAATTCCGAAGCTTACAAAACTTTTATTGAGTTAGTTAATCAAGCAGTTACGCAAAAACACAATTTGGTTTTTAACAACTTTATTATCTCTTATGCAATTGATCCCAAATTTAGTTTACAAACTATTTCACCAGTATTAGTTACTCAAGAACCCACTACATCTGAATCATTAAATTTACGTATTAGTAGCACAAGTTCACAATTGAGTAGTTTTCTACAACGTTTTAACTATGAACTATCCAAATTAATTGAAATGGGTTCATACGTTGAAGTAATCCCTTCAATTGTTGTTTATATTTCACCTGAAACAAAAACTTATAAGCTATTTTTTAACCATGAAATGTTAGCAAGAATCGAGAAATAAAATGCATTTCAAAAAAATTGAAGAAAAGAAAAAAAGCTTAGATAACATTCATTTACGTGTCAATAATGAAAAAAATATTCTGCTGATTGAAATTATGAAATTAAGTAAAAAATTGCAGTTTTATGTAAAAAACGCTTTAAGCAATAAACATTTAATTTCACAGTTAAAAACAGAATACAGCGTTAAAAATAAATTTATTCAGAACAGAAATATATTAAATAATTCATTTTCTAAAAAAATTAAATCCTTATTCGTTAAACCAAAACAGCTTTGGATATATTTAACAGAGGAGCAAAAACACTCAACAGATTCGTACACTCGTTATGAACAAATGATTTTAAAAAACATAAAGAAAAATGAGTCAGAATTTGTCTTAATTGGTGATAGAGCAATCGAGTTTGGAAAAAACAACAAACTTCAAATTATTCGTCAATACACTAGCGAACAACGTAATCAAAACCTTGAAAACGAATTAGCATTTTTAGTTAAATATCTATATGCCGATGGTAATTATGAAAGTGTGCGTTTTGTTATAAGTTCAAACAAGAACTTTAAAGACGCATTCACGATATTGCCACTTGAAAAGTTTGATGTTTACAAGTTTACAAACACAAATGAATTAATTGAAAATATCAATGTAAAAGATTATTTAATTTTTCCTGACTTACAAACTTTTATTGATAGTGAAATTAATATGTTTTTAACTAATTCAATTCATGCATTAATGATAGAGTCATACTTTTACAATGCCAAAAACAAATTGATCACTACTAATCAAATAATCAAGCAACTAGATGAAGATATATTAAAGTTATCTAAGAAAATAATTAAATTTAAGCGCGAAAAAGAAATTGAAGATATAGTAATGTTTTTTAGAAAAAATAAAAAAACAAGCGAGGATGCATAATGAATAAAAATGGAATTTACATTGAAATAAACTCAATAGCTACAACTCCATTAATCTTCAAGAACGCTAATCTATACTTCAATATAGAAGAATCAGACAGTTGAAAATTGATTAAATCAAAATCATTGGCAAGTTATGAAAAAACGGTGTTAAAAATTGAAAATTTAAACACTGCAAAAACATATTATATTTTACTAAAAAACTCAAATATGAGTTTTGACGGTAAAAAAGCTACATTCAATACATTCTCTAAAATTAAGCTTTTCATTAAAGCTGATAAATCAACAACAAAAAATAAATATAAGTCAGAATTAAAACAAATAAACCAAGAAATTTCTCACTTAAATGCTTTGCAAAATATTGGATTAAAATTAAGTGAAGTCGCTCTTCTTAACAACTTAAAAAATGAAGAATATGAGTTGAAAATGAAAAGCAATCTTTCTTTAATTGAGTATGAAGGAGAATTCAATGAGTAAAAATAAGCTTATTTATTCGCTAGGATTCGTCACTTCAGCTACCGCACCATTGATGGTTATTAGTGCCCAATTAGACGACAAAGCCAAACCGCAATCAGAAACTGCAAATAAAGATAAAAAACCAGAAGAAAAACCTAAAACAAATGACCCAAATTTTTCAACTTTTAAAGAAAAAAATGACAAAAAAATTTCTGAGGCAATTGATAAATCAATTGGATTAATGATCAGTTATTTTAAAGATCAAATCCAAAAAAACAAAGCAGATACAGAAACAGATTACCAAACAAGACTTTCAAAACAAATTTACCTTGAAAAACTTGTTGATTTTTACGAATCCAATAAAAAAGAAATCAAAAAAGATCCCGATAAATTCGGAATGTATATTACTTTTCCATATGTTCTTGCTCGAGAAAAAAAATACATAAATGGTACCGTAGAGTTTAACAACAAGCAATACGAAAACATTATTTATGGTAAGGGCAATGATGAGAAAACAAAATATGATAGAGCTATTGATTCTTCCAAAATAAAGAAGATAACCGAAGAGTTAAACATAGTCGATGAAAAACGCTTTCAAAGTGCTATTGAAAAATATACAAGTTCAATGCTTGAAGAAATTAAATCAATTGCCCTTGATGAATCAGATATTTTAAAAATTGGTAAAGACTATGATTTTGTCTATAAAAAAGGCAAGATAAACGATAAAGACGAGCGTGTATTTACTATTGAAACCCCTAAAGGCTTTAATTCGTGAGATGAATACATTATTAGTAAATTTAAAACTCGTTTTATTGAATTTGATTTAAGACAAAACCAAGAATTTATAGTTGAAGAGCCAACTCCAACCCAGCCTAAAGATATTCCTTATATTCCACCTTTAATTCCAAATAAACCAGTCGAACAGCCACCTGTTGAAATTAACCTTGAATCATTGCCTATTCTAACTCCTTTAATTCGTGCTGAATATTCAACGAATTCAATTGAAAATCTAAACATTTTAGCAAATCAAAAAACAGCAGATGTATTCTTTTTCAATAACCCTATCAACACAAAATACCAATACGAAGTTCAGGAACTGACTGCAACATCAGCTAAGGTAGCAATCTACGATAAAGAAAAACCAAATCTTAAACGTACTTATACAACGGATTTTAATTTAGAATCAAATCAAGACCCATACAAACAAGAAGTTTTATATCAACAAATAAAAGCAATAAATGATATAGCTCTCAAATTCTATGGATCTCTTGGCTTAGATGAACATCTAAAATATGAAAAATTAGCAAACCAAACTTTAATCAATACTGTTTTTGGTCTTGTTGATCAATTTACAAAGACAATTTACTCATTGAATTATGTAATTTATCAGAACGAAAACATAATCAAACTTAGTGAGGCATACAGAAATGGCAAAATTTCTATTGGTGATGCATACAATAATTCTGCCAACACCTTTTTAACAGCCATAGCAGCTTCAAAATTCAATGGAGTTAGCTCATGAAGTGCTGTTCCAAACGCATATGACTTATTAATTGAAACTTATAAAGTTGACGTTTTGAGACATAATAAAGATATCATATTTAAAAACATTGAATTTATGAATTCTCATGCTAATAAATTTAACGTAGATCAATATAATTCCAATACAATTGAGAAATTTGTTGATACCGTTAATAAACAAATTCATAAACTAAAAGCTATTGCAATAGTTAATAACTACACAATTAATGAGTGATTCAATGGCTATATTAGTCAAATAACTAAAATCAAAGAAAACTTTTTAACTTTAAGAACATTAGCTCAAAATAAAGAAGTTTCAGATGACAAATCAGCAAGTGAATTTGCACAAGCTTATAAAAAAGCGCAAGAAGAAATAAACCAGCAAAACAAGAGCGTTCATAAAGTTCAGGAAATCTTTGGTATTTCAATTGCAGTGATTGGCTCACTATTAATTTTATTAACAATAATATTAGCTCTTGTAAACATCAAAAAATCTAAAAAATACAAATTAAAAACCTTATACGCTGTTTTAACTTCATTATCATTATCACTAATCATAATTGGATCTATACTGATCTTTATATAGGAGGAAATTATGAAAAAGACAACTAATAAAATTAGTAAAACCCCAATTGTTTCATCAATATTTGATTATATGATTGAGGTGACTGGAAATTTTAATTATTCGCAAAAACAAATGTTTAGCATAGTTGGCAAGCCTCACATTCAATTAATTCTAATTAGCGCAACTACTGAAAAAGCAATCTTGCTGTCAAACGACCAAAGTGGTAATATCTCAATTGGTGATCGATTAGAATTATTAAACTCAAACTACAATGTTTATACTTCAGACATTTACTTTGGAAAAGTAATTGATGTCTCAGGAAACGTAGTTTTACCAACACCAACTAGAAAACCTGAATTTGCAAAACACCAACAATCAACACAAATATTTAAATTAGCACACGATTTAATGACAGTTAAAACACTAAACGAACAGCTTTATACAGGTATAACTTCAATAGACTTATTAATTCCAATTGGTAAGGGTCAACGTGAATTAATTATTGGCGACCGTCAAACTGGAAAAACTCACATCGCATTAAACACAATTATTAACCAAGCAAAAAATAATGTTAAATGTATTTATGTAGCAATTGGTCAAAAAAGAGAACAAATTGCCAATATTTATTCAACTCTTGAAAAATATGATGCATTAAAAAATACAATTATTATTGATGCATTTGCGACATCAACATACGACCAATACTTAGCTCCATACGTGGGAATGGCTCATGCTGAAAATCTTTCATATGAAAATGATGTTCTTATTGTTTTTGACGATTTAACAAAACACGCAAACATAATTAGAGAAATGGCGCTTCTTTCAGATGCGCCAGTTGGTAAAGAAGCTATGCCAGGCGACATATTCTTTGCTCACTCACAATTTCTTGAGAGAGCAGGTAGCTTTGTCGGACGTAAAACTATTACAGCGTTGCCAATATTACAAACTATCGATGGCGATATTACTTCACTAATTTCATCAAACGTTATTTCAATTACTGATGGTCAAATTGTTACCAGTTCCGATTTATTCTCTGCTGGTAAATTACCTGCTATTAATATTGATTTATCAGTATCAAGAACCGGTTCAAGCGTTCAAAACAGAACAATAACTCAAGTTGCCGGTGAAATTGGAAAAATTTACAGAAAATACAAACGTCATTTAAAGTTAGCAACACTTGATTATGACTTTAACACTGAAACTTCTGCACTATTAAACAAAGGGAAAATGATTGATAAATTATTCTAACAAAGAGGTTATTCATTATATTCACATAGTTTTATAATGCTGAGTTCAAAAATCATTTCATGAAACTTGTTTAAAGGTGTAACTGACCACCAAAAAGCCATGAATTACTTAAATTACATTATCAACACTAATTTTGAAGCGAAAAGTGCTTATGAAAACATTATTAGTGGCAAAGAATATGATGATTCAATCACTAAAAACTTTTTTGCTTTCGCACTACAACAATACTCAAATTATCTAGGTCTTGATTGAAATATTCAAGTAGAAAATAAATTTATAGAGTTTCCAAAAAACTACTTAGAAAAAGTAGCTATTGAGTTAGGAGATAAATAATGACTGGTAAAATTTTGCAATTTAATTCAGATGTTTTAGATATTCAATTTTCGGCATCTAAATTGCCAAAAGTTAATCACTTATTAACCTTACATGACTCAAAAACGTATCTTTTGGTAAAAAGAATAGTATCTGATACTGTAGTTAAAGCAATTGTAATTTATGCTGCGCAGCCTATTGCACTTGATGACAAAGTAACCAACACAAATAAAAGTTTTATGGTTCCTGTTGGTGTTAATTCAAAGAATAATATTTATAGTTTTGAAGGAAAACCGCTACTTAAATCAACAATTACTCCAAAATATGTTGAGATGAACTCTACAATTAATCACAACAAATTTATTAATACAAATACTGAGATAATTCAAACCGGTATTAAAGCTATTGACTTTTTCATTCCAATTGTTAAGGGTTATAAAATCGGTATTTTTGGTGGTGCTGGGGTTGGTAAAACCGTTTTAATGAAAGAAATCATTTTCAACGTAAATAACAACAGTAAGCAAACAAGTAACATTTTCATCGGTTCAGGTGAACGTTCACGTGAAGGTATTGAACTTTACAATGAATTAAAAGAATCAAATTTATTACAAAATTCAATTATGTTTATTTCTAAAATGAACGAATCACCTGGAGCTAGAATGTCAATTGTACCAATTGGTATTACAGCTGCTGAATACTTAAGAGACCAAGATAAAGAAGATGTCTTATTATTTATTGACAATATTTATCGTTTTGTTCAAGCAGAAAATGAAGTTAGTTCATCATTAGGTAAAAAACCTTCTGTTGGTGGTTATCAATCAACTCTTGAAAGTGATGTCGCTAATGTTCAACACCGTTTATTCAAAAATGAAAATGGGGCTATTACTTCGTTCCAAACAATGTTCTTGCCTATGGATGATTTATCAGACCCATCAGCAGTTGCAGTTTTCAATCACTTAGATGGCAATTTAGTACTTTCTCGTGCACAAACAGCTAAAAATATTTTCCCTGCCTTTGACCCACTTGCTAGTCAATCAAACTCGGTGAATGAAAATATTATTGGTAAACGTCACTTTGATGCAATAATTGAAACCAAAAAAATTCTTAAAACATATAAAGATCTTGAAGATGTTATTCTAATCTTAGGATTTGACGAACTTGATGATGAAAGTAAAACAATAGTTAAAAAAGCATTACAATTGGAAAACTTCTTTACTCAAAACTTCTTCATGACTGAACACTTTACAAAGTCTCCTGGTCAATTTGTTAAAATTGAAGACACAGTTGAAAGTGTTTGAAAAATTCTTAATGGCGAATACATTAAACAAAGTCCAGAAATCTTTTCATATGTTGGATCAGCATTAGATATTCCAACTGATAAAGAATTAGGCCTATAATTTACCAATATATTCATTTTACAATTCAAAAAGACAAAAAAATCAAGCCAGAATTATGATAATACGGCTTGATTTTTAAATTATTTTTTCAAAAAAGAAAATAAAAAAAAGCAGCTCCCTATTTTCCCATCTCTGGTATCGTCGGCACTACAAGGCTTAACTACTGAGTTCGGAATGGATTCAGGTGATCCCTTGCGCTATAACCACTAGTAATATCTTACCATTAATTCAAAAAATGCAAAATATTTTTTAAATTTTTTTTATGTCGTTTTTATCGATTTCTTTTCACTGGCCAATTTTCAAATTTTCAGGTAATACTAAATTGCCAAATTCAATTCGTTTTAGGTATATTACATTCAAATTAAAATGTTTCATCATTCTTTTAACTTGGTGAAATTTACCTTCATAGATGGTTAAAAAACATTTGTTTTCATCAATATATTCAAATAAATATTTTTCAACTACAAAATCACCAATGTTTATTGGCATATTATATTTTTCAATATCAAAATCAATATTTTTATCAACTTCAATATAGTATTTCTTAGCTACGTGTTTTGAAGGCTTCAAAACACTGTTACTAAATTCACCATCATTTGTAATAATTAATAAACCCTCAGTATCTTTATCTAATCTACCAACACTAAAATATTTATTAGGATTTAAATCTAGTAAATCAAAAATAGTTTTATGCTTGGGATCATAATTCGCACAAATATAACCTGCGGGTTTATTTAGTAAAAAGTATCTATGTTCTTGAAATTCAACAATTTTTCCATCATAAAAAACCTGATCCTTTTCAGTGTCAACATTGATACTTTTAAAAATTAAAGTTCCATTCACACTAATTTTGCCATCTTTAATGTCTTTTTTTATTTCGCTTCGCGATTTATTAATAATGCTTGATAAATATTTCTCTATCCTCATATTTAACTCGAATAAATCTTATTTACAAAGTCTTTAAATGCTTGTGTATGTTTTTTGTTTATAGCAATGTAAAAACCCTTAACAGATGAATGAATATAGTTAATGTGTTTTGGATTGAATTCAAATTCGCGAACTTTTTCAATATTTTTTTCTATGATATTGGCTTGATTATCATATACAAATTTCCCATTTTCAATTTTAATAGGGAAAAATATTTTAGCATTTTCAACATTATTAATATTGGGGGTTAGTAAATTTGGAATTTCACTAGTGTAAATTAAAATGTTTTCTTTAAAAAAATCTTTGTTAAAAAAGCTAGAAATTTTAAAGATGTGCACATTATTCTTAGTTATTTCTAAATCAGCATCCTCATCAAACCCTGTATCATCAACAGTTTTATATTCTTCGTAAAAAATATAACCATTTAAAATATTAGAGGCTTGCAAGTCATTATCAATAAAAATTTGCTTGTTATTAATTTTGCTACTATTATAAAAATCAATAAAATGATAAATTTTTAACTCAGATTGTTTATTATTTGTTTCTACTTCTTTATTTTCTATTTTGTTTTCTTCTTCAATAGGTTTTTGATTATTTTTGCATGAAATAGCAATGAAAGGAATCGACAATAATGGAATTAAGTTTAATTTAAATTTCAAAATAGCCTCCATAACATAGTTATTGAATGATTATAATACAAAAAAGAAAATAAAAAAAGCAGCTCCCTATTTTCCCATCTCTGGTATCGTCGGCACTACAAGGCTTAACTACTGAGTTCGGAATGGATTCAGGTGATCCCTTGCGCTATAACCACTAGAAATATAATACACTAAATTTAAATTAATAAAAGAAAAAAAATAAATTTATTTTATTCCTTCTTAAAGTATATTGCACAAGTGATAAAGTCAGCGCATTTCAGCAACTATTTTGATAATCATGCGAAATAATAAACAAAAATTTCAATGAACTTTTGAATTGTTTTTTAGCTCTTATTAATATTGTGTGTAAATTAAAATCCGCCAATCTATAGCTTGGTGGATATATTTATTATTTTATGGATTAAGTTTAACTGTTTTGACATTATCACTTACTAATTTTTTAACAAAATCAGTTCTAATGTTGCCATTAAAGCCGTTTTTATAATCACCATGTCCTTCCATTAAGGCAACTGCGTTAGAGAATGTGTCAGTATAAGTAGCATCCCTAGTAAAAAGATAATTTATACCAATCAAATTAAAACTCGAATCAATTACTATTGAACCAGAAGAACCCGGACCTAAAATATTATGTCTTTGTTCATATGGAGCATATGTGTAAAGTTGTGAATGTTGAGTCAAAATGGTTTTAGCCATTCCGTGTTCACCTTGAATAAATGGTGAGTTATATTTCTTGTAATTATCTAAATGAGAATTCCAATCTTTGTTTTCATTTTCGTCATATTTAACTCATAACGATTGAAATACGTCTTTATTCACTACACGATTTTGTGTATTAATTACACCACCTGTTGACTTATTATATTTGAATGAGAAAGATGAAGGGCCAGTATAGTTTTGATTAAAGTTTTCATCAACATTTATTGGATAACCGCCATAGAATTGAGTTTTAATTGGGTGAAATAATTCATTTTTTCCAAGACCAATATATCAATCTTTTTCTTTTTCTGGTTCATAATCTAAAATGTATTGTAACTTAGGTAAGATATTTTTTAATGCGGATTTATGAATTTTTAAACGTAAAATAACAAAATCTGCTCCAGCATTTTTTGTGCCACCAATTCTTGAAGTTTGATCGTAAACTTCAAGATGTTTTTTACCTGTTTCAGCATCAATATCTCAAAAACCATCTGCATAATAACGAGGAGTGTAATATGGAGCAATTAAGTATTGTTCATAGGCTTTTGCGATTGGATAGTATTGGCCATTTTCAGAATTAACAAAGTTATTACCTTTTAAACTTCTAGTTTGATTACCACGGGTACCATAGAAGTAACCGCCTTCTCTAGGGGTTTTATCTTGATTAATTGGCCTAAACCCACCATTTCATTGACTGGCATTTGGTTTATTTGAATCAGCACTAAAGTATAGTGATTTGTCAAAAATTCTTCGCAAACTAAATACGTGAATATTTGTAGCCACTAAAAATTCGTAATAGCCTTCCTTTTCTGCTTCAGGGTTGATAACTCTATCAACAACCCACATAGTGCCGCTTTCATTTTTATATTGAATGCCTTTATCTTTTTCAAAGAAGTCTCTTTCTCAGCCCATTGCATATCAACTAAACATAAATGATCTATCATAAATATAATTGTAAAAATCATCATTATTTTTAAGATTATTCGCATTCTCTTTATTTATGTTAATTAAAAATTTTTCACCTGTAGAATTTTCAATTAATAAATCAATTGTTCCTTTTTCATCATCAAAATTTGCTCTAATGTTCTTTATATTATCTATTTGCAAATGTTTAGAAATTGATTCTAAACTTGCATAATAAAGAAATTGACTTAAATTTGAAGGTAAAAATCCAAAAGTATTTTTAGCAATTAAATCATTAATTATTTGTGATTTATCAATATTTTTTGCCGATAATTTGTCATTATCAGCAAATGTAGGTAGATAAACTTGTTTTACCATACCATTTATAGATAAAGATCTATTATAAAATTCTACCTTTTGGCGTTCATTTTCGCCATAATTGCCATAAACACCAATTTTATTTGTATAGTCTCAAAATTTATCTGACACATTTTTATCAAAAGCGTTGGTAAAATCTACAGGATTACCATGGTTGCCAGATTTTAGAAAATTATTTATCCCCAAAATTGCATCATTATAACTTTTAGTCATTTTATAAACTTGATTTGGTGAATTTTTTTGCAAATCTTCAACAGAAAGAAAATGACTATCTTCGCTTGAAATTAAAACACGAGGATTTTCTTTTTTAATTGGTTGTGTGGTGTCATTTGAATTATTGGGAGAAACAGGTTTGCTTGAATTATTTGAACCAGTATTTGGATTTGTTTTTTCTGGCTCATTAGGATTCTGAGGAGTATTATTTTTTCCTTGATCTAATTTTCCTGAACTGCCTTGATTTCTATTGATATCATTAGTTGGAGAAGTGCCTTCTTGAGGAGTTTTTCCAGGAGTGGTTGGTTTTACGGTACCGATTGAACTATCGCCTTTGCCTGCACCTGTAGTGGGCGGAGTAGGGTGTATAGTACTAGTTTTTGGATTTGTTTCTTTAACTTTAAATCCAGAAATTTGTAAAACTTTTGTATGCTTTATGTTTGGATTTGTTTTAGATAACAATTCAATAGAAATGTTGGCTAAATTTTTTGAATTATCACGCGAAATAATTAATATTTTTCCAACCTGAACACCATCATTATTTAATTCATGTGTAATGTCTTGTTCCTTCAGATCTTCTAAATAAATGTTTTGTTTATCTTTAACATCAACCTTTATATCAATATTCGATCAAACAATGTTGTTGTCTGACTGATTTTTTGTGCAAGATGTAGCAATAATTGCTGGTGAAATAATTGAAAACGCAAATAAAGGTAGTTTTAATTTCATATCCCCTCCAAATTTATATTTAATATAGCACTTTTTAGAAAATAAAAAAATGACTTACGTCATTTCGGTCAAATAAATGAAATGGTACGTCCTAGAGGATTCGAACCTCTGACCCAATGGTTAAAAGCCATTTGCTCTACCTGCTGAGCTAAGGACGCATTTTTCGTGGCATAAGCCATATGGTACCCAGAACTGGACTTGAACCAGCACGGTGTTACCACCGAGGGATTTTAAGTCCCTTGCGTCTACCTATTCCGCCACCTGGGCAACTTTAAAATTGCTACTTAATTATAAGGTATTTTAATTTTATGTAAAACATTTTTTTATTTTTTTTATATTGATTATTTTTTTGTAAAAATGGAAAAATAAATTGATTTTTGCTAGCAAATAATTGTTTTTTTAATTTATTAAAATTTTAAAGAAATAAAATGTTTTTTCTTTGTAGTATTTGTTTTAATGCTATTATTAATAAGTATCTTTTTCAACAAGATACACAGTGTTATCCTTTTTTAATATCTTAATTTATTTTTTATACGTGTAACAGC
The DNA here is from genome assembly GCF_900660525.1 of Mycoplasmopsis bovigenitalium. Classification (NCBI taxonomy): domain Bacteria; kingdom Bacillati; phylum Mycoplasmatota; order Mycoplasmoidales; family Metamycoplasmataceae; genus Mycoplasmopsis; species Mycoplasmopsis bovigenitalium. Next base: position 733,911 of record NZ_LR214970.1, read on the forward strand.
CTATTTTAGGTTGTTTTTTATTATTTTGATAAAACTATTCATTAATTCCATTGAATAATTTGGGATTTTTTTTAATAAAAAAATATGCCTGCGCAGGCATATTTTTAGTCTTCATCATTATTTTGGATATTACGTGTTTTAATAACTTGATCAGCAATATTTTTTGGAGTTTTTTCATAGTGGTCAAACTGCATTTGGTAGTTACCACGACCAGCAGTCATACTACGTAAATCAGTTGCATAACCAAACATTTCTTTTAATGGCACGTGTGCTCTAATAATGTGTGCACCATCGTTTCTTGTTTCGTTATTAACGATTTGTCCTCTTCTACGAGTTAAATCACCCATAACATCACCAAAGTAATCTTCAGGAATAACACAAGCTACATCCATGATTGGTTCAAGTAAAACTGTTCCGAGTTGGTCTTTTGCTTTTGTCAATGCTTTAGATGCTGCAATTTTGTAAGCCATTTCTGAAGAGTCAACATCGTGGTATGAACCATCAAATAAGGTAGCTTTAATATCAATCATTGGATATCCAGCTAAAATACCACTTGCCATTTTGTCTTCAAGACCTTTTTGAATAGATTTAATGTATTCTTTTGGAATTTTACCACCAACAATTTTGTCAACGAATTCAAAACCTTTGTCTTTGTTTGGTTCGAATTTGATTCATACGTGACCATATTGACCTTTACCACCAGATTGTTTAATGTGTTTACCTTCAACCTCAGCTTCTTTTGTAATAGTTTCACGGTATGAAACTTGAGGGGCACCAACTTTTGCTTTAACACCATGTTCACGTTTTAAACGGTCAACAATAATGTCTAGGTGTAGCTCACCCATACCAGCAATAATTGTTTGTCCAGTTTCTTCATCAGTGTAGGTTCTAAATGTAGGGTCTTCAGCAGCTAGTTTTTGTAAACCTAACGCTAATTTTTCCATTGCATCTTTTGATTCCGGTTCAAGTGCTTGCGAAATAACTGGTTCTGGGAAAACCATTCTTTCTAGAATAATTTTTGGTGCTTTTTCAGCAACAAGTGTATCACCAGTTGTTGTTCCTTTAAGACCAACTAATGCACCAATATCACCTGCGTAACATTCATCAATTTCTTCACGTGAGTTAGCGTGCATTTTAATAATACGACCAATACGTTCTTTTACATCTTTTGTTGTGTTGTAAACGTATGTACCTTTTTTAAGCACACCTGCATAAGTACGGAAGAATGTTAATGAACCAACAAATGGGTCAGTCATAACTTTGAAAGCTAACGCAACAAAGTCATGGTCGTCAGTTGCTGGAACAGAAACTTCTTGTTCACCTAAATACCCTTTAATTGCAGGGATATCAAGTGGTGAAGGTAGATAATCAACCGCAGCTTGAATCATTTTTTTAACACCTTTGTTTTTGAAACTAGTTCCACAAACACAAGGGAAAAATGTTGAAGTTAGAGTAGCTTTACGAATCATTGATTTTAGTTCTTCTTCTGTTGGTTCAACACCTTCAAGAAGCTTCATCATAAATTCATCATCGTAAGTTGAAACAGCATCAATTAGCATTGCTCTTCTTTCTTTAGCAACTTCTAAGTATTCTGCTGGAATATCAGTAATTTCTGGGTTTTCTTCTGGTTTACCATCGTAAATGTATGCTTTCATTTCTACTAGGTCAATAATACCAGTAAAGTTTGATTCAGCACCAATTGGAACTTGAATAGCAACTGCATTACCATTTAATCTTGATTTAACAGAGTCGACAGACATAAAGAAGTCTGCACCCATTTTATCCATTTTGTTTACATAAACAATTCTTGGAACTTTGTAGTTTGTAGCTTGTCTTCAAACTGTTTCAGTTTGAGGTTCAACACCACTTTGTGCGTCAAGTACTGTAACAGCACCATCTAAAACACGAAGTGAACGCTCAACCTCAACAGTAAAGTCAACGTGACCAGGGGTGTCAATAATATTAATTCTTGTACCTTTTCAGAATGCTGTTGTAGCAGCTGAAGTAATGGTAATTCCACGTTCTTGTTCTTGGGCCATTCAGTCCATTTGTGAAGCACCATCGTGTGTTTCACCTAATTTGTGAATTTTACCTGTGTGAAGAAGGATTCTTTCAGTTGTGGTAGTTTTACCTGCATCAATGTGAGCCATAATACCGATGTTACGGTAATTTTTTAAATCATATTCTCTTGCCATTTTAAATTCCTATTATCATCTAAAGTGAGCAAAAGCACGGTTGGCTTCAGCCATTTTGTGAGTATCCTCACGTTTTTTGATTGCTCCACCTGTTTTGTTTGATGCATCAATAATTTCGTTTGCTAAACGAACGTCCATTGTTTTTTCGTTTCTTAGGCGTGAATATTGTACTAATCATCTTAGTGATAGTGTTTGTTTTCTACGAGCAGAAACTTCTGTAGGAACTTGGTAGTTTGTACCACCAATTCTTCTTGTTCTAATTTCTAGTTGAGGAGTAATGTTTTCAATGGCTGCTTGGAAAACTTCCATTGGGTCTTTGTTTGTTTTTTCTTTTACAATGTTAAAGGCTGAATAAAGAATGTCTTGTGCTAGAGATTTTTTACCATCTAGCATAATTGAGTTAATCAATTTAGTAACTAGAACAGAGTTAAAAATTGGGTCAGCTAGAACTTCTCTAACAGGAGCTTTGTGTTTTCTTGACATAATATTTCTCTCTTTCCTTATTTATTAGTTACTTGATTTCTCTTTTTTAGTTCCGTATAGACTTCTTCCTTGTTTACGGTTGTTTACACCGGCCAAGTCTTGTGTACCTCTAACGATGTGGTATCTAACACCAGGTAGGTCTTTAACTCTACCTCCTCTGATTAGAACAACTGAGTGTTCTTGTAGGTTGTGGCCTTCACCACCGATGTAGGCAGTAACTTCCATACCATTTGATAATTTAACACGAGCATATTTACGCATAGCTGAGTTAGGTTTTTTAGGAGTCATAGTTGCAACACGTGTACAAACACCACGTTTAAAAGGAGCTGATTCTTTACGGCTTGCCTTTGTAAGTGTGTTGTAGCTTGAGTTCAACGCAGGAGCGTTTTGTTTACGAACTTTTTGCACTCTACCACTGCTAACTAATTGGTTTGTTGTTGGCATTTTATTTTCCTTTCTAATGTTTTTTGCAAAATATTGCTTTTAAAATACTTGCTTATTATATAACAACTCACCCGTGTGTTTATAATTTTTTTAAAAAATTTTTTTGACTAATAAACTTATAAAAAAGTCGTTTTAGTAAATAAAGAATAAAAAGTCAAAAAAATTTTTATTGTTTTAAATAAAAATAAATATTAATTTATTAATCGATTGTAAAAAATTACTTAAAAAATGGCTGCTAAAATTAAAAAATAAGCTTTCATAAAATTCTAATTTACTTTATTTTATTTTTATTAAAATCACATAATTAAAGAACTTAGCAAATAAAATTTAGGTTTTTATATAAAGCTTTATTTAACACAAATTACTTATAGAATTAATAAATTAAATATAATATAAATAAATTTATTTGAAAGGTTAGGCAAAATGATTAAATTCACAAGAGAAATATTAACACTAGATATCAGTAGAGAACAATTCAAAAAAGAAAAAAATGATGCTTTAATGTTTGCGATTAAATCAGGACAAGTTATAAAACCTGAAGAATTGAACCAAATGGCAACATCAAAATTAATTAATGAAAAAGTTAGTGAATTTGCTAACCATTTAAGAGAAAATCAAATAAATATCTTGCCAATTGGAAGACCATATGTAAGTATTTTAGAAAACAATGAAAATTTGAAGGCAAATATTCATTTGATTCGCTACGATCTAGAAGAAATCCTAAAATTTGATCTTAAAAGTGTAAAAATTGACTTCAAAGAGAATTTCCCAACAGCTCAATTATTGAATGATGTTTGAGAAGATTTTAGAAAAAAACGTCCTGTTTATAAAGATGTTTTAGACAGAGACATTATTGAGCAAGATATTGTTTTAGTCGATTTAGTTGCAACTAAAGATGGACAAACCATCCATAAACAAGATCACATTAAATTGCAAGCTAAAAAAAGCAAAAATTTTTCAATAAATAATGAGTTAATAGGTCAAAAAATAGGCCATGAATTTAGTTTTAATGATCCTGAAAATGTGTTTTGAACTGTTAAAATAATTTCAGCACAAATAGTCGAAGTTGAAGAATTAACAGAAGCAAATTTTGAACCAATGATTGAAGAAAATATAAACACAATACAAGAACTAAGAAATGAATTTGAGTCTAATATTAAAAAAGAATTTGCCGGCAGAGAACTATTGAGATTTTTTGACGAATATGTATATAAATTAATTGAAGAAAATCAAATTGATGTCGCTCAAGAGGTAATTGATGAAACAATTAATAATTTGGCTCAAAGAGAAATGAATCCTAATGGATTACTAGCAAACATTGATTCACTAAAAAATATAGATATGCAAAACCCTATGCATGTTGAATTTATCCAAAGTGCCACATTTTATGCTAAAAGATCGGTTGTAACTGAATTTGTTTTTAAAGCAATTAAAGAAGCCGTTGAAATAATTCCTACCCAAGAGATATTGGAAAATGAATTGAAATTTATAAACAAAACAATCAATAATCGTTCTGAAAATGAGATTAAATTTACCCCTGATAAGGTCATGGATATTCTAACCAAACATATGTATGTTATTGAATTAGTAAGAATGTTTAATCCTAATTTAGCGCAACAGTTTGAAACTTTATTAAGATTTAAACAGTAAACCCGGACAAAAATACCAACACCTCAGTGTTGACTTTTTGCACTGGTTTAAAGTGCGCATGTTGCACTTGAACTTACTATTTAGTAATGCATCTAGATTTTATCTAGGTGCATTTTACTTTTGGAATTTACAGAATTTTTTGTGTGCGTGAAAACGTATTTTAGGACATTTCCTTTTTCCATGTTTTATAAATAGTATATTTATAAAGTATGATATAAGTATATATAAAAATAAAAATAAGAAATAAGTAAGAAATGAGGCTTTTAATTATATTAGATAAACTTTTTTTGGGGGTAATGGATGATATTAAAAGAAAAATTAGATGCTCTGCAAAGTTCCAAACTAATTAAAAAAACATTAGTGTATCAATATTTGTTCCTAATAATTTCGCTTTTATTCTCTATTTTTATTTTAATGCTAGTTATTTTATTCTGTATTAGTCCTTCTAAATATGTAAGTTTTTTCTTTAGTAATGTTGAAAACAGTAAAAATAAAATTTCTGTATATGAATTCGTAATTATTTCCACTATATTACTTTTTTGAGCCTGTGTTTTTGGAATTGTTAAGTCAATTTCTATAATTATGATAAATACTTATTATAAATTTAATATTTTCCGAGCTTTGAAATGATTTAATGTTTATCTCATTGTTAGGATGAAATATAACATGTTCAAAAAAATCAATTTAATAAACCGTAATGCTATGCAAGATATTGAACTAATTAATTATATAAATAGCAAAAATCTTATATTACATGGTAGCGCTTCTATTAATTTTGCTTACAACGATTATTGAAGATTGTCCAATGATTATGATTTTGCTTCAAAATCATTAGCGCCACAGTATGTTAAACCCAATGAAGTGGAAATTTAAAATTATTATTTAATGATTTTGTTGCCAGCAAATATGAATATAAAAACATTAATGTTGAAATATTATATGGAAAATATATACCAGCTAGATTTCTTAGAAAAAACATAATATTGATATACCTAATATTCATTTAATGATTGGCATGAAAATACACCAACTTTTACATTTATATCTAGCTTCGCAAAATAAAATTGATTCTATTGAGTTATTTAACCAAAAGGCAAAAAATACGTTTATTGACTTATGTTTTTTATTAAATAAAAGTAAATATTGGAATTTTAATAAATTAAAGAATACATTTAATTTCTTATATTTATCTAATTATTTAGTTCAGTTTTTCCTAAATAGACAAGTTTTTGAATTTACTGATAATGATGAAATAAATAAGTTCATTTTGTTTGTAAAAGAAATTAGTTTAATAAATGAATACTATGCTGAAGGCTATCAATTTATAAAATTATTTATTGAATCAGTTGAAAAAGATATTTTCATTAAGCATATTGGCAAAGAAATAAATAGTAATATAAAGAATAGAAGTCAATTTTACAATAGGCTTATTGAAAATTCAAAATCAAGTAATAGAAACGTTCAATCATTTCAATGAACATTTATAACACAAAGCGAAAAAGAGATTTTTTTACATAAGTTTTATGAAAAATTAAATAATGAAAACAAGCGCCTTCTTAATGAAATGATTAGTGATTTTCAAGAAGGCGAACAAGAAAAATCAATTGATATAAGATTGTTGCTTTTATATGAATTAAGTAAAAATATGGAGAAGTATTATGCAAAAGCAAAACAAGATGAATGTAATTAAACTATCAATAATTTGCTCATTATTAACTCTTGTCGCATTGTTTTATTTGATGCCATTTCTTGTTAAAGAATATACAGATTTTGCCTTTTCAATAGTTAATGGTATTCTGTTAATTTTTGTTTTAACATTATCAATTTTATTTTCATTCAGTTTTGCAATCTACCCTTTAATGCATAAATATCGCATTTCATTTATATGCTTTATTATTATTTTATGTTTTTTATGAACCGCTTCTTTCTTAGTGATAGTTCTTTATGGGCATTTTAATAAATTGCCTCTATTAGTATTTACCTTACCATTAAATCTATTTATTATTTTCTGGATTACTTGCATTATATTTATTTCCATAAAAATGATTTTATTTATTAAAAAATGTCTAACCATTTAATGAAAAATATTGCATCTTTTTATTATTAATCAAAGCCTTATATAAATAATTTGTTTTACTGGCTTAATATACCCTTTAAATTTAAAAAAATCAATGCTCTATTCATTCTTAAAGTAAAATGCACCAAGCAATAAATCTTGGTGCATTTTAAATAGTAAGTTCAACAAATGCACTTGAACTTATTATTTAGGATAGCATACGCTATTTTTATTATATAATGCGAATAATTGAACCAATAATATTGAAAAAACTATTGAATAAGTAAAATTTGGATATATATTTAAGGAGTAAAGTGAAAATAGAATTAGGAATTTCAACATTCGGAGAGACAACCATTTTAGAAAAATCAAAAGAAACATTTACTCATCAGCAAAGAATTCAACAAATGATCGAAGAAATCAAACTTGCTGATAAAGTTGGTTTAGATATTTATGCTGTTGGTGAGCACCATAGAGAAGATTTTGCGGTTTCGAGTCCGGAAATGATACTTGCGGCGGGGGCTGCGGTGAGCAAAAATATCAAACTTTCAAGCGCAGTAACTGTTCTTTCGTCAAATGACCCTGTTAGGGTTTATCAAAATTTTGCTCACGTAGATGCTATTTCAAATGGTAGAGCAGAAATAATGGTTGGAAGAGGTTCTTTTACAGAATCATTCCCACTTTTTGGTTATGATTTGAATGATTACGATGAACTTTTCAATGAAAAACTTGAAATGCTAATCGAAATTAAGAAAAATGAGATTTTAAATTGAAAAGGCAAATTTACGCAAAGTATTGACAATAAGGGTATATATCCAAGAGCATTAGATATGCCAATTTGAGTTGCAACTGGCGGAAACATTGAATCTTCTATTGAAACTGCAAAAAAAGGATTGCCAATAGCTTATGCAATTATAGGCGGCAATCCGCTTGCTTTCAAAAAAATAATTGAATTTTACAGAGCCGTTGGTCAACAATTTGGGCATAAAATTGATGATTTAAAGGTTGGTGCTCATTTTTGAGGATATGTAAACGAAAACAAACAAAAAGCACAAGATGATTACTTTTTTCCAACAAAACAATTAGTTGACAATGTTGCTAAAACCAGAAAATCTTGAAAAGAACTAGATAGAGATGCTTACAATAACATGATTTCAGACCAAGGAGCAATGATTGTTGGCGATGTTGAACTAGTGGCGGAAAAAATTATTAAAATAATTGAAGAATTACAATTAAATCGTTTTTTGCTTCACTTGCCAACTGGTTCAATGCCGCACGAGGATATAATGAACGCTATTAAAATATATGGTGAGCAGGTTGCGCCAATAGTTAGAAATCACTTTTTGAATAAGAAATAAACTGATTTGGTAATTTTTAATTCTGTATATATAGCTTATCAATTTAAATAAATAATGTATTATTTATAAAAATCTAAACAGGGGAGATTTATGGATAATCTAGTTTTAATCACTAAAATATTTTTTTGAATAACATTTTCAGTTGGGATTTGCTTCTTTATTTTATACTCATTTGATTGATTAAATTTCTTCAATTCTTTAAGAAAGAAACAAAATTTATCAAATTATTCTCCTAAGAAATTAAGATCTTTTGCGATTGTTATTCCTGCTAGAGATGAAAGTAATGTCGTTAAAGACCTTATTACTTCAATTCAAAGACAAAAATATGATGGTTTAATCGATATTTTTCTTGTTGCAGATAATTGCACAGATAATAGAGCTACATACAATGTTGGCAAACAACTTGGAGTTAATGTTCTTGAAAGATTCAATAATATAAACAGGGGGGAACTTTGCAATTCAACACGCGCTTAGATATATTAGGGATAATAACCTATTAGATAAGTATGATTGCTATTGTTCGTTTGATGCAGATAATTTACTTGATGAAAACTGAGTATCTGAAGTCAACAAAACCTACGATTACTGCCAATGTAGCGTAGTTACCTCATATCGAAATTCAATTAATTTTAAAGATAATTGAATTTCGAGTTCATATGCTATTCAATTTATTAAGGAATCTGACATAAATAATAAATCACGTTCACTTTTCAATGCACCACAATATATAAATGGCACCGGGTTTTCATTCACAAGAGAAATTTTGCAACAAACTAATTTCTGAGATTTTAATAGTTTAAGCCACGACATAGAATTTTCGCAATGATTATTAATCAATAATATAAAAACAAATTACGCAGAAAATGCAATCTTTTATGATGAGCAGCCAATTGTTTATAAAGACTCAATTAAACAAAGAACACGATGATCTGTCGGCTTTAATCAAGTCTTTAAAATGTATGGCAGCAGTGTATTTAGTTCATTATTTAAACCAAAACGCAGTAAATTTTCTGCATATAGCAATTATTTAATGATTTTTCCTGCAATAATAACATTCTTAACTAACATCTTACTTTATCTTATAACATCAGGTTTATATTTAGCTAGCTTTTTGTTAATCGAAAACAATGGTCTAGAGCATGTATATTCTGAATTTAACTTAGCAAATACATTGATATATATTTTATCAACGCCATTAATTATTTTATTCACAATTTGAATCAACTTATTTTTACAAGGGATCTTTGTTGTTGTCAAAAATAAAAAGAGAATAAAAGCAAACAAATGGCAAAAATTTATTTCGATATTAGCTTACCCAACTTTTATGCTAACTTATATACCAATTTCACTAAAAGCATTATTCATTAAAAAAATTTCAACAAAGCCTATCCAAAGAAAAGCGCGATAGTAGCAAATTGTGCAAAATAAACCAGGAATGCCTGGCTTATTTTTACATATTTCAATATAAATTCAATTGAATTGGTTATTTTGAATAAACTAAGAAGTAAACACAATAATATCTTCATTAGAGTTAGTTTGCTTATTGTGTTGCTCAAGTAATTTTCCTATGTTTATAATATTAAAACCATCAATTGCATGAAGTAGTCTTGCATCTGTTGCATAAACATAAAATCATTTTTTGTGATTTGGATACATATTAGTAATGCCGTAACCTAAATTAAACGAAAATTTTTTTGTTGTAGCATTTTCAACCCTATTATTTGCCAACATTTCAATGAATTTATCATATGTCATTGGTTTAATGTTTTTAACAATTTTTAATTCATAACCGATCCTATTCCTAAAACCAAATTGAGATTTATTAACATATAATTGATATTCAGTAAATTCATTAAATACATCGGTTATTTCTAAATTAAGTTGCTTATACTCGGTTCCATCGCCAATGTGAATATTTTTAACTTTATAAGGTTATCTACTTTCCTTAAATGATTGTTCAACAAATTTTGGTGTCTGTATTTGTTTAGGATCGTTTTTAGGTTTATTTGGAATTTTTCAAGTGCCAAAAGGTCTTAAATATTCGATTAATAGTTCTGAGTATGACTTAGCAAAATAGTTATTAATATGTTTAAGGTACCTATGAAAATGATCAGTTGGTGGAAAATATTCACCTGTAATATTTTTTTGGTTATAAGGGTGTTCTTTTCGTCAATAATAAGGTGAATAATATAGCTTTGCTTTTTCATGAACACTAACCGCTTTTATCGGGTTAGTTATTTGGCCGTGGTTTTTGCTATTTGCAGTTATCCTAAAAAGATTGTTTTTTGTGATTTAAAATAATTCTCAGGATAATATGAATTATGTTGGTCATAGTACATATCTCCGAAAAAATGCAAATCAATACGCGGGTTATTGATTGTATACAAAAATGATAAGTAATCTAAATCTACTTTAGAAGTGTTTTTAACAGTATTAATAAAATAATCTCGAACATAGTTTTCCACTGATAAATTAATGTTATTAAACAACAAATTTTGGATTAATAATTGCGTGAAATCGGGATGTTTTGCAGAATTAAATTCAATATTAAATTGTTCTTTTAAAGCATTCTCAAGAAATGTATTTTTTGTATACTGATTGGTTTTATTTTGTGTACAGCTAAGAGGTAATAGTGGTAATAAAATTGTGGGGAAAATAAATTTTGCAACTGGCTTCACTTAAAACTCCATATTATTAATATCTATATTTTAATTTTTGCATAAATAACAAACATAATTTAAAAATGATGTTTATCAAACCAATAAAAATACTTTATCACAAAATATTCCACTTTTTTATCGTAAATTTTTTAGTGTAATTAAAGCTTTAGAAATATTTAGTAATTGAATTTATCCAAAAAATGATTTTTTTAATTTTCGCTATGATAATCTATATTGTAAATTAAAAAAACTAGGAATAAATACCTAGTTAATTTTTACTAATTTCAATATAAATTCAATTGAATTGGTTATTTTTAACCTAGAATCGAATCAATTCTTGCTTTTGTTGGTTCTTTAATTAAAAATGTACCAGCAACGCACGCATCCGCACCCGCTTTAAAGCATTGAGGCCCAGTTGTTTCATTTATACCGCCATCAACTTGAATTAAATATGTATATTGTTTATTTGTTCTTAAGTCTTTTAAAAGTTTTATTTTGTCTAAAGCATTAGGCAAGAATTTTTGCCCGCCCGCTCCAGGTTCAACAGACATAACAAGAACTAAAGCTAAATATGGTAAGAATTTTTCAATTTCTTTAACCTCGGTATTCGGTTTAATTGCTAAACCTATTTTATAATCATGGTGTTTTAATTTAAGAAAATCCAATAGTTCTTTTTTATTAATAGCTTCAAAATGAATTGTAATAACATCAACAACATCTTTGTAATCTTCTATATAAGTTAGTGGATTTTCAACCATTAAGTGAGCATCCATAAAGTGTTTTGTTGTCGATTGCTTTATTTGTTTTATTTCTTCAAGTTCGATGGCTAAATTTGGTACAAATTTACCATCCATAACATCGTAATGAATTCATTTAATCCCTTCATTAATCAATGTTTGTGCCATTTGTGCTCTTTTCCCATACTCAACATTTAATAAAGAAGGAGTAACATTTTTTCTATTCATTTTTTGCCTCTTTCATCATTTTTAAATAATTTTTGTATCTAAATTCAGGAATAGTTCCGTCTTTAAGATGCAATTTTACATTACACCAAGATTCGGGCTCATCAACATGTAAACATGACTTAAATTTACACATTTTTGACAATTCTTTAAACTGTTTGAATGAATTTGCAAGCTTAATTGGTTCTAAATTTATGTCAAGTGAGCTAAAACCTGGAGTATCAATTAATTCTCCACCTAATGTTTCAATAATTTGAACTATTCGTGTTGTATGTTTACCACGGTTTGCAAATTTTGAAATCTCTTGAGTTTCAAAATTTGTGCCAGCAACAGCATTTATAAATGTTGTTTTGCCAACACCACTTTGCCCCATTAAAGATATAACTTTTCCCTCAAAAATACAACGCAAATCTTGTTTTAAATTCCCGTTTTTATAATCAATTTCATAAACAGGATAGCCCATTGATTTATAAATATCTTTTCAATTCGAAAGTGCTAGGTCAATTTTGGTTATAAATAATAACGGTTCTATATCATGTGATTCAACAAATGCTAGATATTTATCAACCAAGTAAGGTTGAAAATCTGGTTCAACAACGGACATAACTACAATAATTGTGTCAATATTAGCAACTTTAGGTCTAATAAAAGAATTTTTTCGCTCGTATATTTCGCTAATAAATTTTTGTGGTTCAAATTCAACAATATCTCCCACAATTGGTGTTATATTTTTGTGTCTAAAAATTCCAGCAGCGGGCAAAAAATGCATATTGCCTTGCGAATCTTTAATATGGTATTTACCGCCAGTTAAAGAATAAATTTTTCCTCTCACATTACTCCTAAATCAATGCAACTAGTAAAATTACACCAATAATCAACAATAATAATAAAAATATTAAACAAGAATATAAGAATGTTTTTGAATTTATAACATCTTGAATATTTTTCTTAGCCGTTGCTTTTTTTGCATTATATGGCTTTTCATAATAACGCTCAGGCGAACCTGATGTTTTGATGTCTTCTCTAAATTCTCACATTGATTGGTGTCTGTATTCTGGTTTTTTATTGGTTGCTTTATAAATAACATTGGCTAGTGCTTGCAAATCAATGTATCTCATGATATCAGGCATTTGAGCAAATTTTTGTTTGCGAATTGTTTCCTCAGGATTTGCACCCTTAAAAGGATATTGCCCAGTTAGCATCTCATAAACCATTATTCCAAGTGCATAAATATCAGATTGGATTGTGGGCGTATTACCTGATTCGCACAATTCGGGCGCTAAATAGTATAAAGAACCTATTATTTTGGCATCTTGGGTTAGTCTTTGTGAGTCGTCTCCCAAGGATAAGCCAAAGTCAATTAATTTTATGTTTCTATCTTTTGTAACAATAATGTTGCTACTTTTAACATCTCTATGAATAATTTTACTATTGTGTAATTCACCCAAACCTTCTGCAATTTGCATTGCATATTTTATAGCCGTTCTTGGTATTAATTTCCCGTTTTTAGCAATATGTTGAGTTAAATTATCGCCTTCAACATATTCCATGACTAAAAATTGCTCTTCGTCGTCTGTATATGCATCAATAAATTTAGCCACCATATTTGAATTAATTTTCTTGTAAATTTCAATCTCTTGTTTGAATCTTTTTATTGTATTTTCTTTGTCGCTATTTTCTTTTATTTGAAAATATTTCAACGCAAATATTTCATGAGGCGGGTTTATTTCTTGGACTTTAAAAACTACACTAAACCCACCATTTCCTAAGGTGCTTAAAATTTTGTATTTTTCATATACTTTACTTGTGCTTGCTGGTAACATTATTTACTCCATTTTGGTGAATTTATTATTGAATAGGCAACAGAGGCATTATCTGTTGAGCGATTTTCTAGGGCTAATTTAACAAGTTCTTCTGCAGTTTTTTGCGCATTTTTTTCTCTTTTTAGGGTTAATTCAATTGAAGGTTTATCAACAAAGCCATGAACTCCGTCACTAGTGCATAAAACACTATAAATTTTGTCAATATCATTACTGATATCAAAAACTTCAATTTTTGTTTTCTTTTGAGGGCCTAGTGCAGAAGTTAAAGCTGTATTATGCTTTATTTTTTTTGCCTTAGCTTCAGGCATTCCCTCTTCTCTTATCAATCGATTTAGCAAGTTATGGTCAATACTTATTTGAACTAAATCACCATTTACTGTCAAAATATAAGTACGTGAATCACCAATATTAAAAACATAAAAGAATTTTTTCTCTGTGTCAAATATTGCAGCAGCGACAGTTGTTCCCATATCAAGTTGTGCTTCATCGTGCTCACCTAATTTTTTCATTTCGGCACGCGCTTTATCAATATTTTGCTTAAACCAATTAGCATATTCCTCAATTGAATCATTTTTCAACGGAATTTGCGAATTGAATGCATTTTTCAATGTATTCACTGTTATTGAAGAAGCATAAGAACCACCATAATGCCCACCCATACCATCGCAAATTATAAGCATTGATGTTGTATTTTTATTTAATGCAGCTGCACGATCTTCATTTTCCATTCGAACATTGCCAACTACACTTAATTCCGCAAGATTATTCATATAACTCTTTCATTAATAATTCAGTAATTTCAGTTGCCGCACGATGAGGTTCATCATTAATAACTTTATATTTAAAAATATCTTGCTCTGCAAGTTCTTCATTAGCTTTAATCATTCGCTTAGTGATTGACTCTTCGGTTTCAGTGTTTCTGCCAATAATTCTTTGTTCTAGTTCCTCGAATGTTGGCGGCAGAATAAACACTGTAATTATGTTGTATTTCTTTGAAATTGAGCTATTTTCAAGAATTTTTTTCGCACCTTTTGTTTCAATTTCTAAAAATGGCACATAACCCTCATTGTGAATACGATCAATTTCAGTGAATAATGTTCCATAGTAATTATCAAAATGGAAATTGTATTCAATAAGTTCATTATTATTAATTTTTGAAGTAAATTCCTCTTTTGAAATGAAAAAATAATGCTGACCATTTACTTCGCCAGAACGTGGTTGTCTTGTAGTTGCTGATATTGAGAGCTTAAGTTTTAAAAGTTCATTTTTGAATAGTATTTGTTCAATAGTCCCTTTCCCTACTCCACTAGGTCCAACAAAAATAATAATAGCATTTTTAGCATTCTTTTTCATATTCATAGTTGTTATATTATAAATTAAAGTAAATATTTATATAATTAATTTTAATATTAATATAATCAAAAAAAATTACATTTTTTATGTAGATTATTTTATTTTATTTTTTGACTTTTTCTTTTGATTTTTAAATTCAAAAAGTAAAAAAATAAAGAGTGAAAATATTATTTAGTATAGAAATTATTTATCTAATATATAATATAGAATATTAATATTAAGGAGTAGCATGCTAACACTAATTGTTTCTATAATAATCCTTGTGGTCGCAGTAATAATTATTATTGTGTCATTAATAATGTCTCCTGATTCAAATGGTTTTTCGGGAGCACTTGTAGGGTCAAGTGACTTACAACTTTTTAAAACTTCAAAGGAAAGGGGCACAAAAAAATTCTTAAAACGAGCAATGTTATCTCTTGGTGTGGGATTGATAATTCTTGCTCTTTTACTGAAAATATTTGTTAAATAATATATGACACTAATTGAAAAAATTCACGACTATGTTAAAGCCAAACCAAATTGTAATTTTTTGTCAATAGCAAAAGGATTACAAATACCTTTCAATAAAAATCATGAATTAACTTCATCAATTAATAAAATGTTAGATGAAAACTTACTTGTCAAAACTAGAGATCAAACATTTGTTGCAGTCGTTTTTGAATGCGAAATTGAGGGGCAAATTCGCTTTGCACAAGATGGCAAATTCGGATTTATAAACATTCAAACAGAGGATGAAGAAGAAAAAATATCATATTTTGTTCCTTCAAATAATTTTAATAATTCACTTTCTGGAGATATTGTCAAAGCTGCAGTTTATAAACAATTAGATGGTTCTGAAAAGACATTTGCCTCAGTTTTGGCAGTTACAGAAAGAAATGCTACTAAAATTTCAGGTGTTTTAGAGTTGCATAACTCATATTTATCATTTAAACCCCTTAAAAAAGAATTTGCTGGACATAAATTTATTATTAATGAATTCAAACAAGACGCAAGAATTAATGATGTAGTAATAGCCAAAATAAAATCAATAAAAGACAAAATTATTGAAATTGATATTATTGAAAAAGTGTCAAATGTTGAAGATCCACTTTGTTATGTTAAAACATTACTTTCTGAACGTGAATTACCAAAAGGCTTTGAAAAAAATGTTTTAGATGAAGCAAATAAAATTCCTGACAAAGTCCAAACTAAAGATTTAAAAAATAGAGTAGATTTTAGAAATGATTTAGTTGTTACCATCGATGGTGAATATACCAAGGATTTTGATGATGCAATTAACGTCAAAAAAATAGACAATAAATTTTATGAACTTGCTGTTCACATTGCAGATGTTAGTTACTACGTTCAAGAAAATAGTGAAATTGATAAAGAGGCTTTAAAAAGAGGGACTTCAACATACCTAGCAAACCAAGTTATCCCAATGCTACCCGAAAAACTTTCAAATGGAATATGTTCTCTAAACCCAAATGAAGATCGATTAACAATGAGTATAATTATAAAAATTGATAATTACGGACAAACTGTTGATGCAAAATTAGTTCCTGGAATTATCAATTCAAAATACCGCTTAACTTATAACAGAGTTAACGAATTCATTCAAAATAATAAGAAATTCGACAATAATGAATTAAATAAAATGCTTTCTTTATGTTACGAATTAACTCAAAAATTACGTAAAGTAAAAAATGAAGAAGGCTATATTGATTTTGAAATTGAAGAACCAAAAATAATATTTGACAAAGACAATAATATCGTTGATGTTGTCTGTGATAAATCTGGTGAAAGTGAAAAAATGATCGAAGATTTCATGGTCAGAGCCAATGAAGAAACAGCTAAAATTTTATCAAAACACAAAATACCAATTTTGTATCGTGTTCATGAATCACCTAGTGAAGAGAAATTAAATTATTTTAAAAATGTAATGAATGTTTTAAATATAAAAGTTGACATAGATTCAAACAATATTTCGCCAAAATCATTTCAAAATACAATTGAAAAAATAAAACAACAACGTTTTGATAGCTTTCTACAAATAATGTTTTTAAGAGCAATGTCGAAAGCAATTTATGACCCAAACAATATTGGTCACTTTGGTTTAGCCTCGGAATTTTATTGCCATTTTACAAGCCCTATACGTAGATATCCTGACTTAATGGTACACAGAGCAATAAGAGACGTTTTATTCAATAATGATCGCACAAAGATTGAACATTTAAATAAAATTCTTCCTGTTATTGCTAAACAAAATAGCGACTCAGAAACAAGTGCTATGCAGGTGGAACGAGACACAAATGATTTGCTTTACGCATCATATTTTAGAGATAAAATTGGCCAAAGTTTCAATTGTCAAATAGTTAGTGTTGTTAAATTTGGTGTTTTTGTTGAATTTGACAACAAAACCAATGCCCTAGTTCATGTTTCAACAATGAGTGATGACAATTATCAAGCCAACTTTGAGTTAACTGAATTAGTTGGTGAAAAAACCAAAAATAAATATCGTTTAGGCGATAAAGTATCAGTTGTAATCACTAAGACTGACCCAATAAATGGTAAAGTTGATGCATGTTTCGTTAAAAACTACGCTGATTATTATTCAAATATTAAAAAGAGATTTAATAATGACAAAAAAGGCAGATTTTTCAAATAGAAATATTGTTAAAAATTCTTTAGGATTTGATTCAAATTTATATATTTATCAAGACAAAGATATGTTTAACTATTCTGTTGACACTATTTTGCTTGGCAATTTTGTGTTTTTAAATAAAAAAATTACACACATATTAGAAATTGGCACTAATAATGGGGCGTTGTCTATATTCATTGCTGACAGAAACCCGAAAATTAACATAGATGCAATAGAAATTCAACAAAAAGCAGCAACACTAGCACGGCATAATGTTGAAATAAATAGTAAAGAAAAACAGATAAATGTAATTTGCGAGGATTTCAATAATTTTTATGTAAATCACGCTAAGCAATCTTTAAAAAAATATCAAAGTATTGTTGTTAATCCCCCTTTTTACACGGTTGAAAGTACAAAAATTGGTAAAAAAATTACCGAGGAAATGAAGATTGCAACTTTTGAAGTTACCCTAAATTTAGAGCAAATATTTATTGGTTGTTCTAAAATCATTGAACAAAAGGGTTATTTGACAATGGTTGTGCCAGTTGAGCGAATGGTTGATTGTTTTGAATACTCACGTAAATACAATTTTGAGCCAAAAAGAATTCAATTTATAATACCAAGAGTAAATGACAAGCCTAAACTTGTCTTAATTGAATATAGATATCAAGCAGGTTGAGGAGTTCACTTTTTACCAAATCTATATTTACACTCTCTTGAAGATAAAAATAATCACGATTATTTGCCAGAAATTAAAGAATTATATAAGCCAATAAAAGTTTAGGAGTAATTATGAAAAAAACTTTTTATATAACAACACCTATTTATTATGCATCCGGGCCTTTGCACATTGGCCACTTATATTCAACAATTATGGCAAGAACCATAGCTAACTATAAAGAAATTATGGGTTACGATGTTAAATTTTTGACCGGTTCAGATGAACATGGTCAAAAAATTGAAAACAAAGCAAAAAAAATAAATAAAAATCCAAAAGAATTTGTTGATTCTCTTGTTGAAGAATATATTGCAACATGAAAAAAATGATTTATTAAAGTTGATTATTTTTCAAGAACCACTTCAAAAAATCATGAAAAAGCAGTTAAAAACATTTTTAGTTGATTTCTTGAAAAGGGCTTCATTTATAAAGGCCAATACGAAGGATTATATTCAGTTGAAGATGAAGAATTCTTAACAAAATCGCAAGCAAATTTAGTTGATGGCGAATATTTTCACCCTACATCAGGACACAAATTGGTTTCAATGGCTGAAGAAAGTTATTTCTTTGAAATTTCAGCATTTGAAAAATGGTGAATTGAATATGTAAAAAATAATCCTGAATTTTTATTACCAGACAAAACTTTATTTGAAATCAAAAATAATTTTGTGAATATAGGTCTTGAAGACCTATCAGTTACACGAACCAATGTTAATTGAGCTATTCCAATTAACGAGGATACTAAACATACTTTATATGTATGGTTAGACGCTTTATTTAATTACGTTACTGCCTTAGGTTTCGATGTTGAAAATCAAGGTGAAGATTTTAAAAAATATTGAGAGAATGGCGATGAAATAGTACACGTTTTAGGTAAAGAAATAACAAGATTCCACTTTATTTATTGACCTATATTTTTAAAAGCAATCAATATAAAACAGCCTACACACATATTAAGCCATGGATTATTAAGAGATAAAGATGGTAGAAAAATGTCTAAATCTTTAGGAAATGCAATTGATCCGGAATATTTATATGAAAATTATCACCATGAAATGATTAAATATTATTTTGCAAGTCAAATTATTTTTGGCGAAGATGGCAATTTTAGTGAAGAAAAATTGCGCGAAACAATAAATTCTGACCTTGTAAATAACTTTGGAAACTTAATATCAAGAACACTAAAGATGATTTCAAATTCATTTACAAATGGGGTGAAATATGTTGTGTCAAATGATAATTTACATCAAGAAATAGAAAATGCAATTTTGACCTTTATCAATGAATTTACAATTCAAATGGATAAATTCAAAATTGATAAAGGTATAAGAAAAATAATGGACTTATGTTCAAGATTAAATAAATATATTGATGAAACTATGCCTTGAAAATTAACGGAAAATAAAGAAGAATTGAATTTAATCTTGAATAGATTATTAAATGGTATTTATGCAGCTGCTTGAGCTTTGCAAGTTTCAATGCCAGAAAAAATAAAAGAAGTTGCTAAAGCACTAAATATCGATGGGTTTAAACTTGACAAAATAAATGATTTTAGTAAATTTGACAATGTAATTCCAACTGAAAAATTCGCATTTTTTGCAAGACTTAAATAGGAGAAATATGATTTACTTAGTTTTAAAAGAATTAAAAATCAAAAAAGAAAACAAAGAAGAGTTTTCTAAATATATTGAAGATTGAATTTACAGAAATAAACAACAAGAGTTGAATTTATCAATTGATGGTTACTGAATAGCAAATAAATTTTTCATTTTTGAACGTTGAAGTTCAGAAGAAAGTTTTAATAAGTTCACTAGATTGGATGAATACATTAATTTTATCAAAAAGGTTGAATCTTATTCACTTGAACCCCTTAAAATCAAAAAAGTAAAAACTGTTAACTAATTAGTTAACTTTTTATTTACCCTTAAATTTAACTGAATGTAAATTTACCTAATCAATAGTAAAATGAATTAATAAGTGAAATTTTTGGCCCAAATTTTGTACAAAAAAAATGCACAAATGTACATTATTTTAACCAAGGTTGAAATATTACTAAGGCAACCAAAACATTTGCAAGAATAAGGCCCAACATTGGCATTTTTTTATTGTATAAATATAAACTAATTGCAATACCACTTGGAACATAACATCATAATGCATACAATCTTCAACATGAAAAGAATATAGATTTATGCGAAGAGTTTGTTGTAGAAATATATTCCTGAGCAGATTTATTAAACACTAAATTTGGAGCAATAAGTCCAATAAATAGTTGAATTACTAAAGCAAAAATAATTGCTGTAACAACTGGGTTCATTATTCTAATTAAATTTTTGAAATATTTAGCATCATGAAACTTATCTGAATATTTTAGAGCTAACTTCATCATCAAAATAGCAGGAAGCACAAATGCTAAATATGTTATAAACATTGCTATGAATCCTCATCATTGACCCTCAGCAACCATATAACCAGTAATTGTCGCGAACTTTGGACTCAAAATTCCGGGCGTTGAATTAGAAATAGCAAAAACATTATTGATTAATTCTTCTGGTATTTTAATACCAAATCATGAGCCAAGGGATGTTCATAATCAATTAAAAATTGGCATGAATATTTGGCCACCACCAAAAACAGAAAGAGAAACAAATGCAATCAATGGGATGCAAACTAATAAAGCTACAAAATGCATTATTTTTCCTCCTCTTTTTCAATTGGAGTTGCTTTTAATTTTCTTTCTTGTTTACGTTTTACAAGAAATATTATTGAATAAATCGCAATTATTAAAAACATTATTGCAACTGGTATGTTGTAGGGAGTTGGTACAAATACTGAAAAAGCAAGGGTTATCAAGAATAATATTATTCACAAACTAACTTTTGTTTCTTTTATTCCTTTTTTAAAGTAGTTTCAAGCAAAGCCAATCAAACTTCCTGTAATAGCAACTAAAACTCCAGTTTGAATAACAATTAAGTAATCACGCGGTACTAAGTTTGCTACGAAAATCAATGAAATTGTCAATGCAACGTGTGGCATTGAAGCAAAAACAACAGCTAAAATACCTTTAAAAGTCCCCAATGCCCTTATCGCAATATATGTCAGCGATTGAATGGCAATAGGTCCTGGCAACATATTTGTAACAACTACATTTCGGTCAAATTCATCATTATCTAATCACTGATATTTGTCAACTACATAACGTTTGATAACTGGCATCATAGCATTTCCACCACCAAAACCAATAAAAGTTACCATTATGATAAGCAGACAAACATTTCAGAATGTTGGTTTTTTTGTATAGTTATTCATATTCTCCTTTTTGAATTTAAAATAAGCGCATTTGGTCAGTTTCATCAAGTTCTTTAAAAGCACCAATATCTTGTAATTTTTCAACTAATGTTTTGTTAACTTTGCCTCTTAATGCAAAATCTTGTATTGAGCTAAATGGTTTTATTGACCTTGCATAAACAATAGATTCAGCAACAGCATCACCTAAGCCATCTAGTGATTTAAATGGCGGAATTAAGCATTTTCTTTGTTCATCAATTAATCATTCATGAGCTAGTGAACGTTGTAAATTAATGTTGTCAATGTATAATCCGCGCGCATAAAGCTCACGAGTTATTTCAAGAGTTGGAATTAAATCAGTTTCTTTAGTACTCAATTCATTTTTAGGGGTTGATTGAATTTTTACTAATTTGTTAGCTGAACGATTACCAAATTGAACATCAACCATGCTTTCAATATCAACTGCTTTAGCATGGGTTGCATAATACGAGGCATAAAACGCAAGTGGTTTGTGTATTTTGTATCAAGCAATTCATCAAGCCATTAAAACATACGCAACAGCATGAGCTTTAGGAAACATGTATTTGATTTTTTTCATTGATTCAATTTGCCAATCTTTAACATTATATTTAATCAACTCTTCCTCTTCTTGCTTAGAAACTCCTTTTCCTTTTCTGACTTTTTCCATAATGTCAAAAGCAAATTTATTTGGCACACCTTGTTCAACTAATTTTGACAAAATATCATCACGGCAACTAAATATTTCAGGGAGGGTCAAACCGTGATCCATTATTAAATCTTGGTTATTTTGAAGTCAAACGTCAGTTCCATGACTTAATCCGGATACAGAAACTAAATCTTGAAAAGTTTTGGGCTGTGTTTGCTGCAACATTTGGCGAACAAAGCTAGTTCCAAATTCGGGAAGTCCAATTGCACCAGTAGTTTCGCCGCCAATATCACTAGGTTTAATCCCCATTGGCTCTGTTGATGAAAATATTTTTATAACATCTGCATCATTTTTTGGTAATTCACTTATTTTGATACCAGTATATTGTTCAAGCATTTTAATGATTGTTGGATTATCATGACCAAGTAAATCAAGTTTTAAAACATTGTCATGGATTGCTTTATATTCAAAATGAGTAGTGAATCAAGTAGAATCAGTATCATCAGCAGGGTAATTAATAGGAGTGAAATCTAAAACATCATATTCTTTAGGAATTATAATAACCCCACCAGCGTGCTGGCCAGTTGTTCTTTTAACTCCATCCAGTTGTCTTGATAAATAATCCATAAAGTTTGTTGAATATTCTGTTTTTGTTTCCTCACAGAAGCTTTTTACATAACCATAACCAGTTTTAGGTTTTACAGTTAATATTGTTCCAGCTCTAAAGGTGTGAGTATCACCGAATATTTTTTTGGCTTCATTATGAACAACAGATTGAAATTCTCCCGAAAAGTTTAAATCAATATCAGGAACTTTATCAGCATTAAATCCTAAGAATGTTTCAAACGCAATTGAATGTCCATCTCTATCCATTTCGATGTCACAATTTTCACATTTTTTTGAAGGCAAATCGTAACAAGATTTTACACCATCGATATTTGCTAGTTCAAATTTTTTACATTTATTACACAAATAATGAGGATCTAATGGGTTAACCTCGGAAATACTTGATAGAGTAGCTACAAGCGAAGAACCTACCGACCCTCTTGAACCAACTACATATCCTTCATCAAGAGATTTTTTTACCAATTTGTGTGAAATTCAATAGATTACGTCAAATCCATACTTGATAATTGGAGTTAGTTCAGCTTCAATTCTATTTTCAATGTATTTAGGTAAATTATCACCATATTTTAGCTTCGCATTATTATAAACTAAATCTTTAAGTTTTGTTGAGGAATCATCAAAATTAGGTGTGTAAAGATCTTTTTTAATAACCTCAACATCTTCACACATGTTGGCTATTTTATGAGTGTTATTTATGACAACATCTTCTAATAATTTTTTATCTTTTAAAAAACTAAATTGTTCCAACATTTGATCAGTAGTTAATAAAGTTAGATTAGGAATTGAATCTCATTGGTCTCTTAATTTGTCAAATTTATGTAAATAGTGCCGAGTTCCGCCAATGCCTTTTGCGCTTACTAATATTTCATACACTTTCTTTTGATGGTTATCTAAATATTTAGCATCAGATATTGCAACAGGTATTTTTCCGTATTCAATTGAAGTTTCAATAATATCGGTCAAAGCAAATTCTAATTGTTCTCTAGTTATAAAATCATTTTTTATCCAATGTTCTAAACATTGTGGAGCTGGTATTTCAATATAATCATATCTTTGAATTTCTTCTATAAAACTCTCACGTGTTGAATAAAAATAATTATCCAAAAGTTTTGACCTTAATGACCCAGAACCAAGCAAAATATCTGGATCACTTTTTAAATCTTCAAAATAGGTTTTTGGTCCATAATTAAAATTTTTCGTTAAGCAATTGCTGATCATTGCAAATTGTTTTTTTAGACCATTTTGATTTTTTACAAGTGTACTAACAGTATAAGCAAAACGTTCTTTATATTTAATATCAGGTTCATATGATTCTAAGTCTTCAAACGTTTTTATGCCTTTGATGTTCATTTGATGCATTAACTCAACTCAAATTGAACCTAAAACAGCAGCATCATAGTCTGCCCGGTGAGCTACATTTGTATCATAATTAACACCTAAATTAGCAGCTAAATCACCTAATGAATGTTTTTTTCGCTCAGGAAAAATTAATCTCGAAAGAACCAATGTATCAATAACTGTAACATTTGGAAATTCCATATTATTTAATCTAAATTGTTCTTTTATAAAATTAAAGTCAAATTTAGCATTGTGAGCAATGGCAATTTTATTATTTAAATCATCATAAATTTTTGAAAGAGCAACTCTATAATCTAGACCTTTTGAATCAATGCCAAATTGTCCAATGCCAGTTAATCTAGTTGTTGAAGGTTTAATTTTTTCAGTTGGCTTGATTAAAAATTGAACTTGATTTGAATCAATTGAGCTGGGCTTAACAGTGTGTGAACCATACTCAATTAACTCATGGAAACGAGGACTTAATCCAGTTGTTTCAATGTCAAATGCCACAACTTCTGAATCAGAAATTTTACCAGTTGCCTTTTTTCCTAAAAACAAATTAGGTTTTTTTGAAAATGTTGAAAAACTAGCACCAAAAAGGGCTTTTACACTTGATTTTTGTGCAGTTTGATAAAACTTAGGGAATCCTTGAACAGCATCTAAGTCGCTTATAGCGATTGCAGGCATACCATACTTTTCAGCTCTTTTAATCAAGTCTTCTGGATCAATTAAACCATCCATTGTACTTAATTTTGAGCTCGCATGAAGCTCAATTCGTTTTTTTTCTGCAGGGCTTTTATCAATTGTTTCTTCAACTAGTGGAGAAATTGGACTTATTGAATCAGCAAATATAAATGCTTCAGCATTGTTAAACATTGACTTAGAAATTGAACCTGAAACACTAATTCAAGAGCCTATTTTCAAAGTTTGAAGAGCATTTTCATCTAAAATTTCATCTCTATATCATTTAACATTGGTTGCATCGTTATAGTCAGTCAAACTAATTAAATAAATATGTTTATTTTTTGATAAAGAATATTCATAATTGTATATTTTTCCTTGAATTACAACTTTGTCTTTATTCTCTTTATTTTTTAATTCAGCAATTAAACACTTCATGTAATTTCTTTGTGATCAATTACTTTTGGGAGCAAATTTTTGTGTTGTGTTTGTTGGGTTTGATTTATTGGCTTTATGCTTATTCAAAAGTTCTTGAAATTTTAGTTGATTTTGTTTTAATTGCTCTTCATTTTCGAAACTCAATTCAGCATATTCAACCTTATTAAGTACGGCCTTAATTTCAATTTTTTTAAAACCATATTCATGTAAATCATTGACAAGATTATTAACACAATTTTCAAGATCTAAAAAAGAGTTTTGATCTTGAAAAATTATTTCATTTTGAAAATCATTTACTGTTTTTAACTCTTTTGCTCAATTAATTTTTTGTAGCTTAATGTACTTATTTTTTGTCATTAAATATGATATAAAATTTACCAAATTATTCTTTTTATATTGAAGTAGGTCAAAAGTGTAAGTTGCTTTAATGTTATATAATTTTTCATTTAATATAGCATTGTAAAGAGCAAAATATGAAGTTACGGAAACTTCATCTTTAAAAATAATATCAATGTCCATTAAGTCAGTTTTCTTATCAATTGAATTGATAATTAACTCAGTTTGTTGCAAATCTTTTGGAATAGGAAAATTAATTGATTGACAAAATACTTTAAAACGCTTATTACAAATATCCATAATCCTCCAACACCAAAATTGCTACATTTAAAATAATACTAAATTTATTAATAATTTATTGTTAATAATAGAAATTGCCAATTACGAATTAAAATGGCCGCTTTTCAGCGGCTGTTTTTAGTCAAAATAATAAAAAATAAATTCATTTATCATTTGTGTTCTGCGTTTGTAATAAGTGGTTTTCGAACAGATATCTTCTCATCATTCTTTGTCTGAATCGGGTTTAAGAATATCTTTTTCCAAAATTTCCTTATTAGCATCACTCATACAAGTTAAAACTCTTTGCAAGTTTTCTGACACATAATCATAAAGATGTTTATTATTTAATTTTTCTTTAAAATTTTGAGATATTTTTTTATTGAAAGCTAGTTGCTTTTTGCGCTTTGCACGCGCAATTTCTATTAAACACAATTCCCTGATAGCTTTATATTTAGCCAACGGAGAAAGTGACGGACAAGTTAAATCGAATGCAAACATATTTTACTCCCATAAAAAAACCTAGCGAACTAGGTGGTTAATATGCTCTTGCAAAAACAACAAATCTTTTCGTAACTCTATTACATGTAATGCAAGGAGCATTTTTTGTTGGTTTAATAACTGTTTTAGGAATACAACGAGTTGTTGCTCCTGTTTGTTCCTTGATTAATTCTTCTTGTTCATCATGACAACAAAATGGTGCAAGAACGAATTTTTGTTGCTTAATTTGATTTTTAAACTCGTCGTAATTTAAAACTACAACTGTGTTTTCATTCAAACGATATTTTGCTTGCGTGTATAAGTTGTTGTGTATATCAACCAACAATTGTTTTACCGTTTGTTTAACTTTGTCAACTGGTAAAACAATTTTTTCAAGGGTGTCTCTTCTTACAATTGTTACTTGATTGTTTTCAAGATCTCTTGGGCCAACCTCTATTCTTAGTGGGGTACCTTGAATTTCAGAATTTGAAGCTTTAAAACCTGGATTTTTGTCAGTATCATCAAGACGAACTCTAAATGTTCTAGATAGTTGCTTTTTAAGATCTTTTGCAACTTTTTTGACTTTTTCGTTTTTATTGCCAAATAATTCTAAAATATCAATTTGAACAGGAGCAACACGAGGCGGAATAATTATCCCTCTATTATCACCATGAGTCATTATAATTGCACCTAACAAACGAGTTGAAACACCCCACGATGTTTGGTAGACAAATTCGCGATCATTATTTTCATTTTTAAACGAAATATCAAATGTTTTTGAAAAATTCTGTGCTAAATAATGACTAGTTCCAGATTGAAGTGCTCGCCCATCCTTCATCATAGCTTCAACAGTATAAGTTGTACATGCACCCGCAAACTTTTCTTTTGGAGTCTTTTTGCCAATAATAACAGGAATAGCTAAGAAGTTTTTCATAAATTTAGCATATAACGAAATCATACTTCTTGTGTATTGTCTAGCTTCCATTGCATTGTTGTGACAGGTGTGACCTTCTTGCCATAGAAATTCTCTACTTCTTAAAAATGGGTTAGTGGTTTTTTCTCATCTAACAACATTTGCTCATTGATTATAAATAATTGGTAGGTCTTTGTATGATTCAATTGAATTTTTGAATAAATCAGCAAATAAAACTTCTGAGGTTGGGCGAATAAATACTTTTTCATCAAGATCTGCATCTCCAACCTTAGTTATAGTTGCCAATTCTGGGTTAAAACCTTCAATGTGCTCTTTTTCTTTATTGAATAATCTTTCAGGAATCAAAAGTGGTAAGTAAACATTTTGAACACCATATTCTTTAAAATATTCATTTAACTCTTTTTGAATCATTTCTCATATTCCATAAGCATTTGGTTTGAATACCAATGTGCCTTTTAATGGTCCATAAGCAATTAAATTTCCTTGCTTAACAACGTCTGTATATCATTTACTAAAATCTTTTTCTAAAGGAGTAATTTTATCTAATTCTTTCATAAGTTTTATTATATACATTTTTTTAAAAATGGTACATAGTACAACAAAAAATCAATTTTTTAACCATTTTTTAGCTTTTTGAAAATAAAAAAGCCTTTTGTAAAAAGGCTAAAATTGATTTTTTTATTCGTCTGGGTTTGAAAATACAAAACGTCCTGTTTCAGTAACTAAAACGTCATCTTCGTTTCTAGCTCCACCAAGCCCTTCAATATAAATACCTGGTTCAACAGTAATAACCATTCCTGGTTCAAGAACATAATCTCTAGCTTTTGAACTAACTGAAGGAAGCTCATGTACATCAATACCCAAACCATGGCCTGTACCATGAGTGAAATACTGTCCATACCCTGCTTTTTCAATATAATCACGGCATATTTTGTCAATTTCACTTGCTTTAATTCCGGGGCGAACTGCATCTCTACCTGCTTTAGCAGCGGCGTGAACAATGTCTAAAATTTCTTTCATTTTAGGGTCATTAGGTGTGTCGTTACCTCTTTCATCTCACAAGATGAATGTTCTAGTTATATCGGCTGAATAACCTTGGTATAAAGAACCGAAGTCAATTTTTAATAAATCGCCAGCTTTTAATGGTTTATCTGTAGGGTGGTGGTGAGGTTCAGCAGAAGAACTTCCAGTAGCAACAATTTCATCAAAACTTTCTTTATCAGAACCATTCAGTTTTAATAAATAGTTAAGTTTTGCAGCAACTTGTTTTTCAGTAAATCCTGGTGTAATTCATCTTTTTAACTGTCATAAAGTTTTAAGCGAAATATCAACTGCTTTTTGAATTTTTTGAATTTCTTCTTCTGATTTTAAAATACGCAATTCTTGACCTAAAATGAATACTTCATTCTCGCTTTTTACAATCGATCTTAAAAATTCAAGTGTTTGAATATTCAAGTAATCTTTTTCGTATGCTACTGTTTTATATTGTTTTTGGGCAAAAAATTCTTTT
This sequence comes from Mycoplasmopsis bovigenitalium, assembly GCF_900660525.1. NCBI lineage: Bacteria > Bacillati > Mycoplasmatota > Mycoplasmoidales > Metamycoplasmataceae > Mycoplasmopsis > Mycoplasmopsis bovigenitalium. The sequence continues at coordinate 762,811 of NZ_LR214970.1, forward strand.
AATGTACCACCTTGAAGTAATTTAACTTCAACATTTTTAGCATTATTTGTTGCGTACTCAATATATCTGCCATCAACAAATAAATAAGCTTTGTCTTTTTCAATTATTAAATAACCATCTGTTGTTTTAACTCCTGAGTATCAAAGTCTAGTTTGAAAAGCCTCAGAAACAATTGCATCAACTTTATGTTCTGCAAAAACTTTATCTAAATACTTTCTATTCATAACTCCTCCTTAGTAACCAAATTTTTTCAAAAATTTAGCATCATTTATTCATTTATTTGCAACTTTGACTTTTATTTTTAAGTCAACCTTGATATCAAACAAATTCATTAGTTGTTTACGTGCATTAATTCCAATTTGCTTAATCATATTAGCGTCTTTGCCAATAACCATACCTTTTTGCGAGTTCTTTTTAACAAAAATTATTGAATCTATCGTAATTTTTTCATCTTCTTCAATAAATTCGTTAACCTCAACTGCAATTGAGTGAGGCAATTCATCTCTTAGCAATTTCATCGCAGAAACCCTAATCACTTCTTTAGCAATAAAACGCATTGATTTATCAGTTATATAATCTTCATCATAGTAAGGTTCGCCAACTTCTGTGTATTTTTTTAATTCAGAAATTAACATACTTATTGAATCTGACGAAGATGTAGAAACAGATAAAATTTTTGTAAAACCAAGTTCTTTTAATTCCTCAATTTTTGCTGCTAAAATCGCTGGATCTTTAGCAAGATCGATTTTAGAAATAATGGCAATTTTATTGTCAAAATTAGCTATTTTTTCAATGATTGCCCGGTCTCCACCACCAATTGGTTCATTAATTGGTGTTAAAAATAAAACACAATCAACTTCTTGTAAAGCTTCATAAGCATTTTTGTTTAACGACTCACCCAACTTATTCAATGGTTTATGAATGCCAGGGGTATCAACAAAAACAATTTGGTAGCCTGGTTCATTATAAATTCCACTAATTTGGTCTCTTGTTGTTTGTGGGATATTTGAAACAATTGCTAAATCATATTTCAAGATTTGATTTAGCAATGACGATTTACCAACATTGGGTCTGCCAATAATTGTTACAATTCCAACTTTCATTATTTAATTTGTTCGCTTCTAATTGGTAAAGGTACCAATTCAACAAGTTTGTATGTTTTAAGAACATCACCTTTGCCATTATATAAGTGTACAAGTGCATCGTCAGCCATAAATTCAGTCATAACTTGTCTGCAGCCTGCGCAAGGTGAGATTACTGCTTCACCAGATGATATAACATAAATTTCTTTAAATGTGCCAACTTTTGCACCGTGCGCAACAGAGCCAAATAACGCTGATCTTTCCGCACATAGCCCTGATGGAAAAGCCGCATTTTCAAAATTAACACCTGGTCACTCTTTGCCATTTTCATCAATAGCTATTGCAGCAACCTTAAAATTTGATCAAGGACTATATGAATATTGCAATAATGATTTTAGTTTTTCTACAAACATTTTATTCCTCTCTTTTGATACCTAAAGGATCAAAAATTTTATCCACTATTTTATTCATTTTAATTCTTTCATTTTCTTCCTCATGGTCATACCCCATTAAATGAACTAGGCCATGAGCAAACAAATAACAATATTCTCTTCTTAGTGAATGGTTAAATTCAACAGCTTGCTGCTCAACCTTTTCATGACTTATAACCAGTTCACCAATTGGTAAAAAAGGCAAACTGTCATAAAGACTTGAATCACCAAAATCGAACGAAAGAATATCGGTTGGATAATTTTTTCCTCTATGTTCCTTATTTAGTTTTTGTATTTTTTTGTTATTTACAATTGAAACATCTAAAATTATTTGCTTTTTAATATCAAAATAGATTGCTAAATTTTCAAGAATTTGTTTAAATTCTTTTTCATATTTGAAGCTATTTCCATTTTCAATATTAATATTAATTTCAATCATAGTTTTATTATATTATTAAATTAAATATTCATATTAATTTATGGTAGGATTAACGACAATATTTTTGTTTGACCATAATAAAGAACTGCATCTAAATTAGTATTTTTTACAAGTTTTAAATTTTTTGGTATTGAACCAAAATTTATTGTCAAAGTTCCATTAATATTAGCAAAATCTTTGATGACTAAATCATAAAACTTTTGGTCATGCTTTATTGTTATTTTTTTACCTTTTTCAATATAAAATGAATACTTTTCGGGCGCTAACAATATCATTTTTTTATTTTCATCAACATGTAAATTTATATTAAAAGTTTTTTCAATTTCATAGTTTAAAACAAAATACAATAACCCAACGGTGCCTATAATCAATAAACAGCACACAACTCAAATTCAAGGGCTTATACTAGTTAGTTTTTTCAATTTTAACCTCCGCTGCATTTGAAATTATTTTTGCATTATGACTTATCTCAATAAATAATGCTGAATCTTGATAATTATTAATTGCTTTTTTTAATTTTTTATAAACGCTATTTTCAAGATTTTCAAACGCCTCATCCAGCATTATAAGATGAAATTTTTGTGTAAATAGTTTGAGCAAAATAACAAATTGCCTTTGACCTGACGATAAATTAGAAGCATTATTCGTCATGGTTGTAGAAAGGTTTAAATTTAAATTTTCAAGTATTTCATTTAGTTTAAACTTTTCTAAATTTTCATATAAAGTTTTTGTTTTTTCTATGTTTTGACTAGTTAGAAAATTATTAATTGTATCATTTGGCATATATATCTGATTGTTTAAAAGAATGGAGTTATTTAACAAGTAATTTTTATCAATTATTTCACAGGCGTTATTGTTAAAAAATAGCTTTCCTGAGAAATTGTAAAATCGCAAGTTTAATAATTTCAAAAGAGTACTCTTTCCTGAACCATTTTCCCCAACTAAACGAGTGTTTTTATCAATAAGCATGTTTAATTTTTTAAATATTGGTTTACTATGTTCGTAACCAAATTCAATATTATTTAATTGAATTGAGTCAATTTTACTTAATTTTATCCCTTGATTATCAAATTCTTTATGGTCAATGTTTAGCAAGAAATTAATCATATTAACATGTTTATCAATGATGTTTTTTGTCATTATTATTGCACTCAATGAAAGTGTTGGACTCACAAAAAAGTTTGATATAGTTAAAATCATTACAATTGTTCCAATGCTTATTTCATTTTTATAAAACAATAATGTACCTGTAAATACAATTATTTGAGTTAAATTTGCTAAAATGCAATCAACAACAAAATCGTTTAAATATTTGTTCTTTTTTAGAGAAAAATCTTGTTTTCTAAAATTTACAAATGAATTATTTCTAACAAGCTCTAAATAGTTTTTATCCAATGAATTATTGAATGATTCAAGGCAGTAAATACTATCGAATTCTTTTTGTGCATAATCGTGGCTTGACTCAATTTGTTTAGTGTAACTTTTCTCAAAATATAATTTGAATAATAAGTTTAGGCCACTCGCAATTAAACAAATTGTTGATATTATTAAAAATAACTTTAAACTAATTCATATTAACATTGAGCAGCTTAAAATGATTGTTATCAAGTCAGTAGAAAATGAGTAAATAAAATTGGCCTTATATTCAGAAATTAATCTTATATACCCTATTCTTTTTAAAATTTCAATGTTTGTTAGTTTTGATTTTTGGTCACTTTGAAGTTTAAGTAATTTTTCGAAAACAATTGATTTTAAATTGAATTCGATTTTATTTGCAATCTTTTCAACGATTATGTTTTTAATTAGGCTACTAATAAATCTAATTATGTTGAGCCATATAAAAGCAACAAAAGTTATAACTAATGCTTTGTGCATTTTATTGGGCAAAATATTGTCAAAAACAATTTTGACAAAAAATGACGTAGAGAAACATAAAATAATTGAAATTAGTGAAATCAATATAAGTCAAATATCATTTTTTGTCGGTACAAAATATGACTTAATTTTGTTTTCGATTTTTTCTAACTTTGAGTTAATTTTACGAGTTGATTTATACACAAAACTGCAAATTCCGGCGTAAATTTGTTTAAATTTTTCAAAGGATAATTTGGATTTTTTACCTGTTGAAGAATCCTGCACATATATTGATGAGTTTGTTATTTTTTCAACAACTAGATAGTGAGCAGACCCTTTATTATCAACAAGAGCAACAAATGGTAATTCATCGTTTTTAAATGTTATTATTTTTTCAAATTCAACTTCATATGAATCTAATTTAAGGCCAAACCTATCACCAATATTGGCCAAATTAGCTAAACTTATTCCTTGTTCCCCATATTGTGCCATCAATTTCAAGTTTTCTATTTCTACATATTCATTGTTAATTTTTTGTATTAAATATTGCAAGACATGTAGTCCGCAATCCTTTGTGTCATATTGCTTTGTTATTTTCATACAAATAAATAATGTGTTTTTAAAGTTTTGCCAATAAAAGGAAAAAATTATGAATTTTATACGTTTTTTACAAATATAATTTAAACAAATATTTCAATGAAAAGGAGAAACATGACAAAAAAAATAGTTGCATTTGCAAGCGACCACGCCGCAGTTGAGTTAAAAAATAAACTTGTTGAATATATAGAATCATTAGGCTATCAAGCAGTTGATTTTGGACCAAAAGACGAAACACAAAAAGAATCTTATTCTCTACAAGGCCACAAATTAGCAAACTATGTTAAAAATAATGAAGTTGAATTTGGAATTGGATTGTGTGGAACTGGTTTAGGTATTTCATATGCATTGAATCGTCACCACGGAATAAGAGCCGCAAGAATTGCAAGTGTAGAAGATGCAATGTTAGCAAAACAACATAACAATGCTAATGTTTTGGTATTAGGCGGAAGACAAGTTTCATTTGAATTAGCTAAACAAATGGTTGATGAATATATAAAAACTCAATTTGAAGGCGGAAGACACCAACAAAGAATAGAAGATATTGAATTATCTGAAGAAAACTGTGAATGTTAATTTACTAAATGAATTGTTTTTTCAATTAATTTAGTAAAAAATAATAATATAAATTAGCATTAGTAAAATTAATTTACTAACGCTTTTTTTATAAACTTTTATAATTCTATTAATAATGAAGAATACAAATAATGAAAAAATTTATACGGGTTTAGAGCTCAAAAAACTTAAAAAAGCCTATCGAAAAAGTAATAAAAAATCATTAATTTCAAAAAATATAATACCAAACGAGTCAAAAGGTTGGGTTATTGTAGAAACAATAATTAAATGATTTATAAAAATAATATTGCTTGTTTCTACACCAAAAGACAGTTGAAAAAACAAAAATAAAAGTCGAGAACTCATAGATAGAACTTATTCAAAATTCATTTCTTCAGATTCAGTATTTATTCCTATTTCCTTATCGTTTTATTTCTTGGTATCATTTGTGCCAATTTTAACTGTTTTAGTGTTGCTGCTTTCATTTATTTCTGATTATTCAACTGTATTTATTGATGTTATTTTAGATAGAATAATTCCTGGCTTAAAACAAGTTATAAAAATGCCGCAAGTAGGCCCTAGCACTGGTTTCCAATATACAACAATAACATTGTTGCTACTAACATCGACCTGAATTGGTTCAAACGGATGAGGAAGATTTATATATCTACAAAATTACATTTATGGACATGAATCATTAGGTAACTTTTTTATAAACAGAATTAAAGGTTTCTTAATTGTTCTTTCAATAACACTTTACCTTTTTATTATGTCTGTAATTTACATTTATTTTTATAAACTTTTTAGCCTTGAATTTGATTCAACATCAGAAAAAACATTTTTCTATATCACATTTTATATCTATTTAATTTTTGTTGTATACATTGGTTTTACACTATTATTCAAATTTTCTCCTTCGTTTAAACTTACTTGAAATTCAGTATTACCAGGCGTGCTTATTGCTGCTATACCCAACATTTTATTTATCTCATCTTTTGGATTTTTATCCACTCAAATTGATTATAAAAAATATGGCACGATTGGCACTTTTATGTATATTGCATTGTTTGTTTCTTCGGTTGCATATTTCTTATTTTTAGGCTTAATTGTGAATGAATCATATTATAAAACTTACTATTCATCATTCACTATTGCAAAGAATCAATTATTTAGAAAGAGGGTTTAACTCTTTTTTAATTTAATTTAGCACTCTTACATTCTTTGTGCTAAAATAATAAACATGAGTAAAAAAGACTATTATAAAATATTAGGTGTTTCGAAAAATGCGACTGACAAAGAAATAAAAACAGCATATCGAAAACTGGCAATGATGTATCACCCCGACAAACTTAAAGATGGTACAAGTGATGCTAAAATGCAAGAACTTAACGAAGCATACGAAGTTTTAAGCGATAAACAAAAACGCGAAAATTACGACCGTTATGGAAGCGAAGATGGGCCACAAGGTTTCGAAGGTTTTGGTGGATTTGGTGGATTTGGTGATATTTTTTCAAGTTTTTTTGGAGGCGGATTTGGCTCACAAAGAAATACTGGCCCAATCAGAGGTGATGATCAATTAGCATCATTAACAATAAGTTTCAATGATGCAATTAAAGGTATTGAAATAACACAACTTCTTTACAAATGAGAACAATGTTCAATTTGCCATGGAAAAGGTTCACAAAATCCAAGCGATATTATTACTTGTTCAATGTGTAATGGATCAGGGCATAGACAAATTCAACAAAGAACACCTTTTGGAATAATTAATTCAACAACAACTTGCAGCAGTTGTGGCGGACAGGGCAAAATAAACAAAAACCCTTGTTCTGGTTGCAAGGGCAATCTTACAAACAAGGTTCAAAAACAAGTTAAATTTAATATAGCTCCTGGAACTGATAATGGTGAAAGAATTAAAATTACAGGCTACGGAAGCAGAGGGGAAAATGGCGGCCCTAATGGTGATTTATACATTGAAATTAAGGTTCAAAAACATAAACACTTTGAAAGAGATGGTTTAAATCTATACTTAGAATATCCAGTTTCATTCATTGACATAATAAAGGAAAATAATGTACTAGTACCAACCCCATATGGAAATGAAACCATTAAACTTAAAAAATCATATCAAAACGGAAAAACTCTAATTTTAAATGGCAAGGGTGTTAGAAAATCTAATCGTGCAGGTGACTTAAAAATATTATTAAAGGTAGTAATTCCAGACCTATCCAATAGTGAAATGAATAAATTGGCAAAATCATTAGAAGAATTTAATGATACAACAAACACAGATTACATAAAGTCTTTTAACTAATAGCGCAAGCTATTTTTTTTATTAATATTAACATCTAATTATTAAATTGCTAAAATAATTGTATGAAAACCAAAAATGCCAATAAAAACAATGAATGATTAAAGGTTGAAAAAGGTAATGAATATTCACAAAAGTCAATGTTAAAAAGCCTTTTAAAGTTGGATCCCGAATTAAACAAAAATGTTAATTGATATTTAGAAAAAACTGGGAATTTTCAAATTATTAAAGAATTGGACGATTCTTTTGTTGAAAAATTTGAATCAAAATACCAATCTGAAGTTTCACCAATTGATACTGCAAAATTACTTGAGTTGCAATCAGAATTGTTCATATTTGAAACAAAACAACAATCTTCGCCAATTAACATTTTTAAATCAGTATCATTCCAAGACAAAGAAATTGAGGAATTAATTAATACACATATTGAACAAATTCAAGTTGATTCTGACTATGATATTGGCTTAGATTCAAGATTCAACAATAAAGACACATTGGTAATAGATGAATCCTCAGAAATTGTTATCAATAAAATTCAACTTTAGTATATTATTAAATAATATAAATATTTAGGAGTCGTTATGAGGAAGATTAATATAGCAATCGATGGACCGTCTGGTGCTGGCAAGTCAACAGTTTCGCAAGAAGTAGCAAGAAGATTAGGTTACACTTTTTTAAGTTCAGGTAGTGTTTATAGAGCTATCGCTTTTGTTATCCACGAGTTAAAAATTGATCACAAAAATGAGCAAGAAGTTAATAAATGTTTAGACGATAAAATTTTAAATATCCATTTAGCGGAAGGACAAAGAATTTTTGCAGGCTCAAAAGATATAACTCAACTAATTAGAGCTGATCACATTTCAAAAATTTCGTCTGATATTGCTATATACAAAGATGTTCGTAAATATGTTGTTGACTACATACAAAGAATAACAAAAGCAAGCAAGGGTTACATTATGGATGGCAGGGATACTACTTACAGAATTATGCCTTATGCTGAAATTAAAATCTTTTTAACCGCTACTCCCGAAGAAAGAGCTAATCGAAGAATTCTTCAAAATAAGGAATTAGGATACGAAACAAATTTCGATGACGTGCTAAAAGCAGTCATCGAGCGAGACTACCAAGATACAACCAGAAAAAATGACCCCTTAATGAAAGTTGAAGATGCAAAATTAATCGATTGTACCGACATGAGCTTTGAAAAAGTTGTTTTAACAATTATTGAAATGATTAAGGAAGCAGTAAATGAGAAATAATGTAATTGCAATAATTGGCAAACCAAATGTTGGTAAAAGTACTTTATTTAATCGTTTAATTGGCAAACGTAGTTCTATTACTTATGATGAACCCGGCGTTACTCGTGACCGCTTATATGAAACTTTTGATTGAAATGGCAAAGAAATTAAAATAATTGACACAGGCGGAATTGAAATTGAAAATAGACCTTTTCAAGAGCAAATCAGAGTTCAAGCCCAAATTGCTATTGATGAAGCTAATGTAATAATTTTTATGGTTGATGGATCAAGTGAAATTACAAATGATGACCAAATGATATTAAGCATTCTAAGAAAAAGCGGCAAACCAATAATTGTTGTTGCTAATAAACTAGACAATATTGACATGTTTAATTGATCATGGTATTCACTTGGTGTTGAGAATATTTTTAGAATTAGTGCACAACATGGTCATGGGATTGGTGATGTACTTGATGAGTGTTTGAAAAATTTAAATTTAGATGATTTAAAAACTGAGAAAAATTTCAAACTATCCATCATTGGTCGACCAAACTCAGGGAAAAGTTCTCTATTAAATTTATTAGCTGGTGAAGAACGCTCAATTGTTAGTGATATCGCCGGAACAACTCGTGATGCAGTTAAAACTTTTATAACAATAAAAAATCAAAATTTTGAAGTTGTTGACACTGCGGGAATTACTAAAAAAAGCAAAATCGTCGATATGATTGATAAATATGCATTAATGCGTGCAATCAGCGCTCTTGATGAATCGGATTTATCAATCATAATGATTGATTCTACAAAAGAATTGAGTCATTTTGACTCAAGAATTATTGGTTATGCTCTTGAAAATTCCAAGCCAATAATTATTGTTGTAAACAAGTGAGATTTAATTGAAAAAGAAACAAACACAATGGCAAATTTTGAAAAAAATATGCGCAATAAATTTCATTTTGTTCCTTGAGTTCCATTTTGCTTCGTCTCAGTATTGCATAATAAAAGAATAGACAAACTTTTAGACACAATAATTAAAGTTAAAGAAAATCTTGAACGCGATATTAAACCTTCATTGCTTTCTAACCTAATTAGAGAAACTCAACTTATTCAACCCGCAGCACCTTATAATGGCGGACGTTTAAATATTTATTTTGCACGTAAATTCATTGATTCAAGAATTCCTACATTTGTTTTTTATGTTAATAACAAAAAATTCTTGCATTGAAGCTACGAAAGATATCTTGAAAAACAAATACGCCAAATGATTGATTTTACTGGATGTCCAATAAAGTTAATATTTAAAAATAAATCAGGTTTAGAATAAATATGGAATAATGGCCATATTTTTTCTTTTCACATTGAAAATTCAATCTTTATAAAAATTAATGAATATTTTTTAAAAAATTAAATAAAATTAAATAAATACATAATGAAAGGAAAATATGACAAAAAAAGAATTCATAATTGAAGTTGCGGAAAAAATGGACGTGCCAGTTAGAATTGTAAATGAGTTTTTTGATAAATTTGTTTTAGTTCTTAAAGACCGCTTAGTTGAAGGAGAAAAAGTTCAACTAAGTGCTCTAGGTACTTTTGAAACAACTGAAAGAGCCGGCAGAACTTCAATAAACCCATTCACAAAAGAAACAGTTAAAATCGAACCTAAAAAAGTTATTAAATTCAAACCTTCTAAATTCCTTAAGGAAACAGTTAAATAATTCTTAATAAAACATCCGAAGCGATGTTTTATTTTTTTACCAAACATACTACAAAAACTATTCAAAAAGTTAAATTGAATGAAGATATGGTAAAAAATCAATAATACCAGGAAAAGTTAATTCAATATAGAATCCAGCTTGCTTTATTTCCTCATATGACCAAGATTTTTTTCAATGTTCCGCAAAATACCTTGCAGGTATTAAATAAAACTCATCGACATTTGAAAAAAGAACTATAAAAAACGCAATACCATTCATTTCATTAACTTTTTTAAGATACTCTATTTGGTGTTTTAATATATTTGATGCTGGGAGTCTATTTTCGTTAGTTGTTTTTGCTTCAAAAGCAATAAAACTACCTTTGTAACAACCTATATAATCGACTGTACTCTTTTTAAATACATATGCGCCTGTAAGTTTATTATTTTCATTTACTTTAGCAAATTTAATTGGTAAAGTCTTTTTCTCAATAAGAGCCTCATTATGTTGTTCATAATGATTTATTGTTTGATTGATAATTTTTTCTAGTAGCATTCCTCTGTTTTTGTTCATAAAATACAATTAATTATTTTTTGGAAAAAGCAATAAAAAGGAATTTTTTATTAAAATTATTCAAAAATTACAATCAATTAACAAAAATTATCAAACTTAATTAATATTAATATATATCTAAATATTAAAATTTAATTATAATTACAATATGAAAATTGGAGTTGATATTACCAGTATTTCTAGGTTTAAACAGTTAACACCTGGATTTGAAAAACGATTTTGTCATATTGATGAATTAAAGAGGTTAGAAACACAAGTTGATAAGGCTCATTATCTAGCAAGTTTATGAGCAATTAAAGAAGCGCTTTTTAAAGCTGATAATTCATTGTGTTTTTTTGACCAAATAAATATCCAAAAAAATAATGGCGTGTGAGTATATAAAGATTGAAAAATATTAACTTCTAATGAACAAGATTTAGTTGTTGCATTTGTAGCAACAGATAAGGAGTAACAATGAGCTTTAATTTAAAGATGATATTTCTATGATGACATTTTTTATGATGTATGTGAAGTCTTAAATCTCTTGCAAACAGATACAAAAGAATGCCCGAAGACACACCTCCACAGCTTCGCAATGATCAAGTATTAAAAAGAGCTAAACAATTATTGTGATATTTCAATGTGAATATTGAAGTAAAAGGTTACGAAAACTTGCCAAAAGGACCTTCATTGTTATTACCAAATCATAAATCAAGTTTTGACCCTTTCATTGTTTTAGCAGCACTTGAACATAAAGATAAGAAATTAATGGGTAAAAATAGAATTCCTACATTTATTGCCAAAATTGAATTAAAAAGAAGAAAAATTATCAAATCAATCCTTGAAATATTAGATACTTTTTTCATTAATCGTAGCAATATTCGCCAGTCAATAAAAACATTAGATGAATTTGGCGAATTTGTAAAAACCAATAAAACATCAGGAGTTATTTTCCCGGAAGGCACAAGAATTAACGAAGAGTCATTAGGTGAATTCAAAGCTGGTGCACTAAGAGTTGCTAAAAAATATTATTTACCTATAGTTCCAGTAGCAATAAGCGACACAAGACAAGTTTTAAACAAAAACAGATGTAAAAAAATAAAAGTTAAAATCGAATTTTTAAAACCTATTAAGCAAAACGAATTTATAACAATGGATAACCATGTTGTTTTAAATAAAGTTAAAAAACAAATTGAAGAGAGATTATTAAATGGATAATTTATACATTAATGACAACAAAAAATTCGACATAAAAATTGAAAACTTTGATGGGCCCCTTGATTTGCTTTTAAGTCTTGTTCAAGATAAGCACAAAGATATCATGGACATCGATGTTGCTCAGTTGGCTAGCGCATATTTATCAATTATTCAAGATTTGCAAGATCACGAAATTGATTTAGCAAGCGAATATTTGGTTATGGCAGCAACCTTACTTGCTTTAAAAACCAAAATGATTCTTTATACCCCTGATGAAAAACCAGAAATTGAAGAAGACAAAAGGGAAATTTTAAGAAGACTTTACGAATATCAACAATTTAAAGAAGTTTCTAAAGCTTTGCGTGAACGCGAAGAATCCAGAAAAGAAATTTTCATTAAATCTCCGAGCGATATTGAAGAATTTTTAATTGATGATGACAAAACACAACTTGACGGTCATTCAAATCCATTAAAATTAATAACAATTTTAAGAAAAATGTTTGAGCGAACTTATGCTCAAAAGTTAAGAAAAACCAAATTAGACCACTTTCAATTAACACCACAAGATCAAATACCTTTTATACTTGATCTATTCAAAAAATACAATGAAGTTACATTCGAAATGATTTTTTCACAACCTTCAATGGATCACTTTGTAATTACTTTTATCGCAATTTTAGTACTAGTTAAATCTCAAAAAATTGTTCTAGAACAAAAAGAACAATTTGGCACAATAACATTCAAAAAAGGACCTGATTATGAAAAATAATATTTTAGAAGCTCTACTTTATGTTCAAGGTGATGAAGGATTAAATCTTGAACAAGTTAAAGAAATTTTCAATCTAAATACAGTTCAAGAAGCAAAAAAAGTTATGAATGACTTCACAAAAGACTACAATAATCGAGATGGTGCTTTAAAAGTTGTAATTTTCAATGAAGTTTACAAGCTAGCAACAAGAGAAACATACAAAGACTACATAACAAAACTAGTTCAAGTTGTCAAAAAACATCGTTTATCTAACGCCGCTATTGAGGTGGCTGGTATTGTTGCATACAAACAACCAGTTACTCGTTCAATGGTTAATAACATTCGTGGTGTTGCAAGTGAACAAGTTATGAACACTTTGCTTGCAAAAGGAGTTATTGAGGAAGTTGGAATTAGCCCCACTCCAGGGAACCCCGTTTTATACGGAATAACAAACAAATTTTATGATTATTTCAGAATTAGAACAATGGGCGATTTACCAAAATTGACAGAGTTTAACTATATTGATGGTGTAGAATCAGAAAACGAAGACGAATTTAACTTCTTTGACTCACAAAGATCAGATAATTAATAGTGGTTTTTACCACTATTTTGCATTATTATGACCAAAAATACATATATTGCATCAGAAAATGATGAGGGTCGCAAGCTAATTAAATTCATAACTTCGATCTATAAAAAAACACCAAACTCAATCATTTACAAAACATTTCGCAAAGGCAACATAAAAATAAACTCTAAAAAAACCAAGGATCCAAACTATCTTATAAAAAATGGAGACGTTATTGATGTATATGGCATTGACCAAAATGACATATTTTTAATTGAAAAAGTAAAAAACACTCACTCATTCGACATTGTTTATGAGGATGAAAATGTACTTTTAATCAATAAAGAAGAAGGTGTGCAGGTTCACTCTTCCCATAACTCATTAGATAGCCAAGTTTATTCATATTTGAATTTTAGCCAAATAAACTCTTTTAAACCTAGCCATGTTGGCAGATTAGACAAGTTAACAAGCGGTTTAATTATTTATGCTAAAAACTACAAGACATTAAAAATGCTGAATGAAAAGCAAAAATATTTAACCAAAATATATAAGTTCATTCCCCAAAATTTCATCGCAGATAATTTATACCAATTCAATTTAAAAAAAAATGAATACGATAAAAAAATGTTTGTTTCAAAAGACGTTGATTCTAAAATATCATCAACAAAAATATGATCAGAAAATAACGAATATTTTGCCCAAATTTTAACTGGAAGAAAGCACCAAATTCGCGTTACTTGTGCTGCATTAAATGCGCCAATATTGGGCGATACTAAATATGGTGGCAAACCCGCAAAAAGAATGTATCTACATTCATTTAAACTTGTCTTTAATAACTTAACCAACCACCTTGAATACTTAAATAAAAAAGAATTTATAGCACTGCCAAAAAATTGAAAGGATAGCCATGAAGTCAATAGATAAAGAAAAATTATTCAGCATAGTTAAACGTCTAATGATTGAACCTAGCGAACAAGTAATAGACCAAATATTGCTTGAATGAGAACAAATTCAACAACAAATGAAAATTATGAATAAAATTGATACATCAAATATTGAGCCTCTTACTCACATTAATGAAACTCCATTAATTGATTTTTTGCGCGAAGATGTTGAAGATAATTCATTTTCAATTTCCAAACAACAAATACTTGAAAATGCTCCTGAAAAAGATGATAATTACATAATTACAACAAGGGTGGTTAAATAATGAATCTAATTGTTAAAGGAAATTTTGAAAACGCAAAAAATGAATTAAAAAATGATAAAAATAATTCAGTTGCTTTTGTTTATGAACAGGCAAAAAAAGTTGGCGATGGATTGTTAAATAATGCTGTTTTTACAATAAAAGACATTTTTGCAACAAACGACGCAGCAACAACTGCATCTAGCTTAATTTTAGAGGGATTTAAGCCAGGTTATAATGCAACTTGTGTTCAAAAATTAATTGATGCAGGGGCATTGCCAGTGGCAAAAGTTTATAATGATGAACTTGCTCTCGGGGGAACAGGTACTTTTAGTGCTTTTGGATTAATAAGAAATGTTAACGATAATGAAAGATTGGCCGGGGGTTCATCTTCAGGTTCAACAACAACACTAACTAAAAATATTTCTTTTGCTTTGGCATCTGATACAGGTGATTCAGTAAGGCTACCTGCTTCATACAATTCGCAAGTTGGCTTTAAACCTAGTTATGGAGCAATTAGTAGATATGGAATGTTTGCGTATGCATCAAGTTTGGATACTGTAAGTTATTTCGCTCATAATGTTAATGATATCGCTGTAATTTCGCAAGTGCTTTATGGGAAGGATTCAAAAGATTTTACATCTCTAGATATTGAAATAAGCAATATTAACAAAGTGAAACCAAGCAAAATAGCTTTCTTAGATATTGACAGTAATTTATTAGAAAAACAAGTTAGTGAGAAGTATAACGAGTTAATTAAAAACATCCAAAATACTGATATTACAATTGAAAAAGTAAAAGTTAATGAAGATTTACTGATGGCTGTAAAACCAGTATATGACATTATTTCTTATTCAGAAGCATCCTCAAATCTAGCTAATTTAAATGGAATTGCATTTGGTCAACGAAAACAAGGTGACAATTGAGAACAAATAATGACAAACACTCGCAGTCAAGGATTTGGAACAATGGTTCAACGTCGTTTAACATTAGGTAGTTTCTTTCTTTTTTCAGAAAATCAAAAAGAGCTATTTATTAAGGCTCAAAAAGTAAGAAGAGTAATCAAGCAATATTGAGATGAATTAAACTCAAAATATGATTTAGTTATTTATCCAGCAAGCGCAAATATTGCGCCGTTTATTGACTCAACCAAAAATAATTCATATGGATATATGGACTATATTTTGACTGCTTCAAACCTAGCAGGAAATCCGTCAATAACAATGCCTTGAATTAAAATAAAAGAAAATTTGGGTGTAAATATTGCTCTTCAATCATCAATTTATCAGGACCAAAAACTCCTTTCACATGCCCTATGACTTGAAGAATTTTTAGGGGGTAATCATGAATAATTATGAAACAATAATTGGAATTGAAATACACCTAGAATTGAATACAAAAACAAAAATGTTTTCACCTGCAAAAATAGATTTTAATGCAGAACCAAACACAACTGCTAATCAAATTGACTTAGGTTATCCCGGAACTTTGCCATTATTGAATAAAGAAGCCGTTATTAGTGGTATTAAATTGGCTAGAGCACTAAAAATGGATATTGATACAGAACTTCATTTTGATAGAAAAAATTACTTTTATTCAGATTTACCAAAAGGATTTCAAATTACACAATTTTTTAGACCAATTGGCTCAAATGGTAAATTATTAATTGACCAAAACACTGGTTTTAATGTTGAAATAGAAAGAATTCACCTTGAAGAGGATACAGCTCGTCAACATCATGGAGAGGTAACACAACTTGATTATAATAGAGCTGGAATTCCATTAATTGAAATAGTTACTACTCCTTGCATTAGAAATGCTCAGCAAGCAGTTGCATATGTTTCACAAATTAGACAAATCGCATTAGCACTTGGTATTTCCGATGCGAAAATGGAAGAAGGTTCATTAAGAGCCGATATAAATATATCAATTAGACCAAAAGGCATTGAAAAATACGGGACAAAAGTCGAGATAAAAAACATTAATACTTTCAGAGGTATTGCAAAAGCAATTGAAAACGAAATTTCTGAGCAAATAAAAAAATTAAGAACTGGAGAAGTTATCCTTCAACAAACCAAACGTTTTGACCCGGAAAATCAAACAAATATTACAATGAGAACTAAAACAGGTGAAGTTGATTATAAATACTTTCCAGAGCCAAATATCCCAATAATCAAATTAAGTAATGAATTTATTAATTCAATAAAATTAAATGAGTTGCCTTGGGAAAAAACTTCTAGATACGAATCTTATGGAATTCAAAAAATATATATTGATTCACTTGTTAATGATTTAGAACTTGCTCAATATTTTGATTCAATAAACTATGAAGACAAAGAGAAGTTGTCTAAATTATTTTTTGCCGAGCTAGTTTCACTAGCTAATTCTAAGCAATGTCATGTTATTGACCTAAAAATCCAAACAAAATTATTGGAACAAGCCATTGATTTAATGGATAAAGAAATCATTAGCGGTCGCTCATTCAAAAAATTAATACCACTTTTTGTGAATTTTGAAGGTGATATAAATACACTAGTTAAAGAGCATTCATTGGAACAAATTTCTGATACCAATACAATTGAAAAATGAGTAAATCAGATAATTTTAGAGAATGAAAAAGTTATTAATGAATACCCTGAAAGACCTGAAAGAGTTCTAAAAATGGTTCAAGGTTCATTAATGAAAATATCAGGTGGCCAAGTAAACCCGACTAAAGCAATTAAAATTGTTGAGGAACTTTTAAACAAAAAGTTCAACAATTAAATTGCTTTTTTTATTAAAAAAGTTTTTTTCTTAAAACAAAATCATAATGAATCATATGAAAAGTATGAACAAAATATTTAAACTATTATCAATTGTGATTATCCCCCTAGTTACAAATTCATGTGTAATTTCGTTTGCTAAAAAATCTAACCAATTAACAATTGAAAATTACACAATAATTGACGGAGATACAATTAGATTTTTTGACAAAAAGAATAGTAAATTCAATTCAATAAGAATACTCGGGATAGATACTCCAGAAACTTTAAAAAAATATAATAAGGTTGCGAAACTTGAAAACATTTATGCTAATAAAGCAAAAGACTTTCTATATTCAATTTGTTCGAAAAAGCCAATTCATATAGAAATACACTCTAAGGATAAATACAATAGATTAGTTGCAATTGTCAAAAATTTTAGGAATAAAGATGTTGCTAAAGAACTAATTTCTGAGGGTTTAGCAAGGGTCAAATATATTTCTAAAACAAGAAATAAATTAACATATTGAAATAATAAAAATGAAATAATGAATTATTATGATGAATTAATTGCCATACAGTCAATAGCTAAAAAGTCCAAAAAAGGATTTTGACAATTCAACGAAAATTTAGTTTTTGCAAAAAAATAATTTTAAAATCAAAAATATTTCAATTTGCTTTTTTACGAATTTATTCATTTTGGAGTTCAAATAGCAAAATCAATTGGATAAAATTATTTTTTTTGCTCAATTTAATTTATATATATAATTAAAAAGCAATTTATATTAAGTTGCCTCTAAACTAGTGGGAGATTTATATCGCTAGAACCACAATTATCGAAAGGATAAATATTATGGCAAAATCAAAAGCTGATATTGTTCGTGTTCGTAAATTACAATTTAAAGCCGGACAAGCAAAACCAGGTCCAGCACTAGCTGGTGTTGGTATCAACATGCCTGATTTTACACGTGCATTTAACGATGCTACACGTGATAGAGGGGATGAACCAGTTCCTGTACAAATTACTGTTTACAATGACAAGTCATTTGAGTTTAAAGTTTTCACAGCTCCTGCAAGTTACAAACTAATTCAAGCTGCTAAATTACCAAAAGGTAGTTCAAATGCTAAAACCACAAAAGTTGGTTCAATCACTGTTGATCAATTAAGAGAAATAGCTCAATACAAATTAGTTGACTTAAACACAGACGACATTGAAGCTGCAATGAGAACAATTGCTGGTACAGCAAGAAATATGGGCATTTCAATTGAAGGTTATGAAGAAGCTTCTAAAGGAGACAAATAATGGCTAAAGTTGGTAAAAAAATTAGAGCAGCTAGAGAATCATTTGATAGAACAGTTGCATATGATTTAACAGAAGCTATTGAATTAGCAAAAAGAACTTCATACACAAAATTTGACGGATCAATTGAATTAGTATTCAAATTAAACCTAGACGTTCGTAAAGCTGACCAACAATTGCGTGGTGCAGTTTTACTACCAAATGGTACTGGTAAAACTGTTAGAGTTTTAGTTGTAACCAATAATGCAGAAAAACAAAAATTAGCTAAGGCTGCTGGCGCTGACCAAGTAGTTGACGCATCAGCATTAGAACAAAAAATTAAAGAAGACGATTTCGACTTTGATGTTATGGTTGCTGACCCAACAATGATGCCTGTTTTAGGTAAATATGGTAAAAAACTTGGACCTAAAGGTCTAATGCCAAACCCAAAAACTGGAACAGTTACCCCAACTCCTGAAAAAGCGGTTGAAGAACTTAAAAAAGGTAAAGCAAACTATAGAACTGACAAAGCTGGTATTGTTCATACACAAATTGGTAAAGTTTCAATGGAAACAACCAAACTTGTTGAAAACGCACAAACAGTAATTTCATTAATCAAAAAACTTAAACCATCAGCCGTTAAGGGTGCTTACATGCAAAACTTAGTTGTTTCACCTACAATGGGCCCTGGAATTAAAGTTAAAATTGAGAAATAATAATATCAAGCAATTTTTTTGCTTGATTTTTTATAAGGATTAATATACATTTAAGGAGCTTTATGCATTTTTTAAATATTTTATCAAATTCAAATTCAATAGATATTCCCAATAATATTCCAAGTAGGCAAATGCCTTCATCAATTATTTGGCTTGATTGCGCGTTTTTGATATTGCTTTATGTATTATTGATTTTTAAAAAGAGATATTTCACCGCACTATTTAGTTTATTTGGCGGAATTCTTTACTTTATAGTTGATTGAGGAATTTTCTATAAATTATTGGGATCGAGAGTTGTGTTAAACGCAAATCCAGAAGCATTCTTATTTTGACTATCTATGAGTTATGGAACAACCAACTTTTTATTCATTTGACTAGCAATTAAAAAAGACAAATATTTATTGCATTTTTCTCTTTTAATATTAATTTGATGAATTTGTTCTGCAATGATTGCAAAAGGCTTGCCACATAAAGAAATCATAATTTGAAGAACAACAGGTAAGTATCACTGAGTAATGGCAATAATGCTAATAGTTGGTTACTTTGCAATCATTATTTATAATATTTTTACAAAAAAATCTCAATTGCCAATATTAAGAATGCTTTTCATTGGCATTATTGTTCAATTTGCTTGGGAATTTGCACTTTTAATTAATGGAATTAGAAAACCGCAATGAGGTCCAATTTTAATAGATTCACTAATTGAAACTAATCTTGGTATTCCATATATTTACCTAATTTACAAGTTTATCTCTTCAAAAATAAATGATGATTTAACAAGGGTTAAAAAAGTTTAAAATCAGCCATAAAGACTGATTTTTTATTGATTTTGGGAAAAATCACTAATGTTTAAAAAAAATATAGTTTCAATGGTCTATAGTTTATAATTTAAAACTATGGAACAAACAATGTATAAATCACTTGTCGGAATTAAGTCAAAATATGATGAATTCGCAGCAAAACTTAATGATGAAGCAGTTATAAACAACATAAAAGAATATACAAAAATCAATAGAGAAATGGGTAAAATTAAGGATATTGCAAGTACTTTTGCAACCTATTTAAACCTTGAAAAAGACCTATTATCAGCAAAAGATATGCTTTCTTCAAAAGATGAAGAAGAAATTTTATTCGCCAAATCAATAATTGAGGAAAACGAATCAAAATTAATTGAACTTGAAGCTGAATTGAAAATATTAATTTTACCTAAAGATGAAAATGATGACCGCAATGTTATTATTGAAATTCGAGGAGCAGCTGGCGGTGACGAAGCCAATATTTTTGCTGGCGATTTGTTCAGAATGTATACAAAATATGCTGACGAACTAGGCTTTAAATATAAAACAATTTCTTCATCTGTTGCGAGTGCGGGCGGATTTAGCCAAATTGTTTTCATGGTAAAAGGTGAAAAAGCATATTCAAAATTAAAGTTTGAAACTGGCGTACACAGAGTTCAAAGAATACCCGCAACAGAAAGTTCAGGGAGAGTTCACACTTCAACTGCCACAGTGACAGTTATGCCCGAGTTAGATGATAGTATCGAGATAGAAATTAAAGCCTCAGATATTACTGTTGATACATTCCGTTCATCAGGAGCAGGTGGGCAAAGTGTTAATACAACCGACTCTGCAGTTAGAATTACACATATTCCAACAGGTATAGTCGTAACTTCTCAAGATGAGAGAAGTCAAATTGCCAACCGTGAAGCAGCAATGAATGTTTTAAGATCTAAAATTTACGATTTAGAAATACAAAAGAAACAAGATGAAGAGGCTGGTTATAGAAAATTAGCGGGCCATGGTGATAGAAGTGAAAAAATCAGAACCTATAACTATCCACAAGATAGGGTTACTGACCATAGAATTGGTTTTTCTACTTCTTTAAAACAAGTTATCGAAGGAAAACTTGAGCCAATTACTCAAAGTTTACTGACAGAAGAGCAAAATCAAAAAATTGCTGCAAGCGGTCTTAAATAATGCCAACAATTGAAGATTTATTACAAGAAAAACGAAGATATGGACTTGAATTATCTGTCAATGAACAAGAAAAAAAATTATTAAAAAGTGGTATGCCAATTCAATATATTATGGGATTTATTGAGTTTTCAAATACTAAAATTTTACTTAATAAAAATGTTCTAATTCCTCGCTATGAAACAGAGGAATTAGTTTGAATTGTTTTGAATAAATTTGTCCAAAACAATTCAAATTTCAATGTTTTGGACTTATGTTGCGGCTCTGGATTTATTGGTTTGTCAATCAAAAAAAATGCCAATAATATTAAACTAACAATGGCTGATATAGATATAAATGCTATTGAACAAACCAAAGAAAATTTAAAAATAAACAATATTAACGCAAATGATGTTGAAATCGTCCAAAGTGACTTATTTACGAATGTAAAAGGAAAATTTGATCTCATTATCTGCAATCCACCATACTTAGATAAAGATGTTTTATTAGAAAATCATAATCAATTATTGTTTGAGCCTCAAAATGCTCTATATGCTCCAGAAAAAGGTTTTTATTTTTACCGTAAAATACTTGAAGAATATAAAAAATATTTAAAAGATAATGGTAAATTAATTTTTGAAATTAACCCATTACACGAAAACATTTGAAAAAATATCGAGGGAGTTTCAATGATAAAAGATATTAATAATAAGTATCGTTTTGTTATTGTATAATAATCTTATGAATATTAAAGATTTAGTAATTTCTAGAATTCAAAAGTACACAAAAACACAAGTGAACATGGATTCATTATTGAAAGAATTAAAAATTGATTCATTAACTTTGGCGGAACTAGTTTTCGAACTTGAAGAAGAGTTAAAAATTAGAGTAAGCGACGATGAATTAATTAATTTACAATCAATTGGCGATGTAGTAGCATTGATTGAAAAAACAATGAAGTAATCTGGATTTTTCGGATTTTTTATTTGTAAAACATTAATTAAAACTGGCTTTTTTTAAGCCAGCATTTTTTTAATTTTTTGATTTACTTTTTCATCTCATTTTCTTAGTGCAAAATATTTTAATGAACTAAAGAAAGCGACTAATATTATCATAACAGTGCAACATTCGTATGAAGTTAAAAGAGTTCCAGGTTCCTTACTCAAAAATGCTTGCATCATTCTTGTTGTTAGCGTCATCTCTGAATAAAACAGAGAAAATCTATCACTATTGTGTGTACCAGTTGTTATTAATAGAGCCGAAGTCTCAGCTAAAAACATCATAAATACTGTAACAATTGAAGTTATTATCATAACAATGATGTACTTAATTTTGATTTCCTTGCGAATTAATTGGTAATCTATCCCTTTATTAAAAGCAACTTTTACATATTTTTTATCAAGTTTCTTCAATTGAGTTGCAAAAAACGAATAAATAACAGGCATAAACATAATTGAAACACTAATTACACCAGCTAAAAGTGAAGCTTTTTCTGTTGCATCAAGAGTTAAGTTTAAAACATCAATTATGAAGAAATAAGAAAATAAACCATAAGCAACAGAAGGAATGCCGCGAGTAAATTTAAGTAGTGAATTTACAAAATTTGAAATAAAACTATTTTTATGTTTTTTATTAAAATAAATAGCCGCAAAATAACAAAGCGGAATAACAAGAATTGATACAAAAATTGATGCGTAAAGAGTTGTTGCGGCGCTTCAAATTGTAGAATCTGGCCTAAATGTTCAAATTGTTTGGTGCTTAAATAATGTAATTAAACCTTTGATAAATAGAGCCAATATCATAATTATTAGTATAGAAGTTAGAAATACAAATGTTACCAATTCAATTGAAAAATGAATCTTTTCATATGTTTTAAGTTTATTATTAACTTCATATTTGTTAACTAATTTATCTGCTGTGATTTCGCGGCGAATTGGTTTATTTAAAAGATGGAATATAACATTTACAATTGTAATAAACAATAATAAAAGCAGTGTAAGCGCATATGAAAAGTCCTTAATGTTGGCAATATCTTTGTTCGCAACAAAACTTGTAGTTATAAGTGTTGCTGCGGGTCTAGGATTTGAAGTTAAAAAACCTCAAAAACCATTAGCAAAACCACTGAAACTATTGTTACTTTGTAAAATGAATCCTGCGGCTGATGCTTCGGCAACAACCTTGAAAAAGGCAATAAAGGCTATGTCAATTATTTCTTTTCGATAGTTTTTAAAAATAATTTTATGAACTATGAAACTAGTTTTAAAACCATGAGTGTTTAAATATCTTAAATTATGGACTTTTACCCCTTGGAATAATTTATTAAGCAAATTGGTAACAGCGGCAGAATTAAGAAGTATAAACATAAGAACTGCAGTAATAATGTTAAAGCCGTTTTCTAGTCTAAAAACTATTTTTGTAAACTCAGAAATGAATTGATGAGCAAAAAGAGCAAAAATTAATGATGAAAGTCCACCAATAATTTTATAAAAGAACCTTGTATACATTTTAAGAGTTGATGGTAATCGAAAATTAATAAATACAGCACAATTAATTGAAATAAATAAGCTAAAAGGCAATGTAAAAAATGCTAAAACAAGAGAAATAAATAAACTTCCAAAAAGTCCACCTTTTACACTAAAAACACTATTATCTAAGTTAATATTATCTACAAATAACGCTCTTGTGAATTTATCTCATCCTATGAATGCACAAACACCAATTAAAATAACAAAAATTATCAAAAATATATAACCTGCAATTTTATAGGTTATATTTAACGGTTTTTTTTGTATAAAATTTCCAGTTTACATTATTTTTCACTATATTAAGTATAATGGATTATTATGAGTATTCGAGAAATTTTAGACATTTATGATGATAATCGCCAAATAACAGGCAAAACAAATATTAGAGGCGAAAAACTAAATGATAATGAAAATAATTTATACGTTTTTCTTTGCATTTTCAATTCAAAAGGTAAATTATTAATTCAAAAACGTTCTAAAAATAAGAAGTATTATCCCGATATTTGAGACTTAACTGTAGGTGGAGCTGTAATCAGTAAAGAATCTCCTTATCAAGCTATAATTCGTGAAACCAAAGAAGAATTGAATATTGATTTAGTTTTGGAAAATCAAAAGCCTTTTTTCTCAATAAACGTAAGGAATTTTATTTGCGAGTACTATGTATGTAATCTAGATATTGACATTGAAAAGATAGAAATAAATGAAGAAATTGAGCAAATAAAATTTGTGGACAAACAAGAATTATTTTCAATGATTGATAGCAATGAATTTCTACCTTATCATAAATCTTTAATTAATTTTATTTTTGATACACACAAAACACCAAACACAAGAATGTCTGATACAAACATTATTTAGTTATAATTAAAAATATGAATAAATATTTAGATTTATTGAACAATAAAGTTGATAAAGATATTTTGCAAGATTTAAGTGATATTGAATTCAAATATGAGGGTTTTCACAATGTTACATTTAAAGCAAAATATAAAAATATTTTTTGCCAACTACGAGTTCCAACGTCCAATTTAGTCAATCATGAATTTGAGTCAGATTTCTTAACAAATTTACCCAATGTTTATTATTATAAAAAAGGTGTATTAATTAGAAAATGATTCGAAGGAAACACAATCGAAAATATTGAGTTAAATAACGAATTACAAAGAAAAATAATTCAAAAAGTTAAAGAGTTTCATTGCCAAAATATTAAATTACCGGCTATTGATTTATTTTATTATGGAAGATATTCTTGCAAATATAAAAGATTAGTAGAAAAATATTCAGACCCTAAATATTTTGTAACTGCGCATTGCGATTTAAATTTAAAAAACATATTAGTTGATAATAAAGCCAATGTTGAATTAATAGACTTTGAATGAGTTAGAAAAGCTCACCCCCTTTTTGATGTAATCAGTCTGTCTAAAATTGGTTTTGATAAACAATTATTAAAAGAATTGTTTATCATTACAGATGAAGAATTTGACGAATTTCAATATATTTGCAATTCGTTTGATAAAATGGCTTATGCAAAAAAATACAAAAAAATGCTATTGAACAATGATTTAGAGCAAATATCAAAAGGATATACGAATAAGTCATATAAATTAAATAATTTATTTATTCAACATAAACGCAACAATAGTTTTAATCATTTAAATAAACTTGAAATCTTTAATCATCTAGATATAGTTGAAAAAGTTATTTATGAAGATAAAGATGTAATTATCCGTAATTTTATTAAGAATAAACATATTGATTGAGGTTTAAAAAAGAATAGATTAATGCTTGCTGAGGCAATCGCAAAACTTCACACATCAAAAATTAAGTTAAAAAATAATCAAATTCACAATAGAATAAAATTTTATGTTGAAGAGTTAAAAGAACACAAAAAATTCAATGAAGTTTTTGACCAAAACACTCAAAAATTAATTCAGGAAGCGTCAAAATTTCTTAAAAATGAAGTACCTAGTCACAATGATTTGAACAGAGAAAATATATTGTTGACAATTAACAATAAAATTAAATTAATTGACCTAGAATACTCATCAATGAATTCTAAATATTTTGACTTAGCATACCATTGTTCAGATATCGATTATGACGAACAAACGGAAAAAGAATTCATTTTGAACTATGCAAAAAATACTAATTTTTCAATAGATTTTGATGAGTATTTTGCAATAAAAGCGATTGTGAATTTTTATGGAATAGCATGGTCGCTAACTTTTAACAAAGACTTCAATTTTGATTGACTAACAAAACACGTATTCAACAATCTTGGCAAACTTAAAAACTTTTATGAAAAAAATCTTAAAAATTCATAGACTTTTAATTGCTACATATAAATAAAATATAATTTTCTTATAAGGAGTTGCAAATGGATTTTATAAATAAATTAAAACAAAGATATTCTGTTAGAGAATATGACACTGAAAACAGTATAACCGACGAACAATATAAACAAATAATTGAAGCAATTAACTCAGCACCAACTTCATCAAATTGACATGCATCAAGTGTTATTGTAGTGAGAGACAAAAAAATATTAGCTCAACTTGGCGAAGTAAACAAATACACAGGAGCAATTAAAAGTTGCGATATATTCTTGGTATTTTTAGCTGATTATAACCGCGTAAATATAGCAAAAAACACATATACTGAATATCAATACAATAACCATTCTTCAGAAACATATACTGTTGCAGTTGGTGATGCATTTATTCAAGCAACAACCGCTCAAGATGCAGCTATTTCTTTAGGATTGGGAACATGTTTTTTAGGACTAACAAGAACGATGGTCAAAGATTTAAACGAAATCCTGAATATAAAAGGTCAAGCTGTTCCTATTATTGGATTGACAATAGGTAATATTAAAAACAATGGTCTAGTTAAACCAAAAATGAATCGTGTTTTTGAAAATAAATATGATTTTGACCGATTGAATTCAGATATCAATGAATATGACAAATCTCTAATTGCTCATTTCCAAAAAATAAACCCTGATAAAAAGGCTTGAAGTTATAAAGAAGCAACAATTAAATCAGCTTCAAGTTACAGAATGGATACAAAATTAATTGAAGAAATTTGAGAATTAGAACTATCTAACTAATGCAGTAAAACTGCATTTTTTATTGAAAAATTTACTCAAAATTTCAACTATTCTAGAATAAATATCAATTTTTGATATTAAGATTTAATATATAATTTTAAATATGCTTAAATTAGATGTAAATTATAAGGAAAGAATTGATAAATATATTTCTGATAATTCTGAAATATCTCGTAATGATGCTAAGCAACTTATTTTACAAGGTGCTGTGTTTTTAAACAACAATTCAATCCCAGTTAATAAACCTAATTATATTGTCCAAGAGGGTTGAAATATTACAATTACAAAGTTGATTGAAAAAGAAACAAATATTGTTCCAACCAAAATGGATTTAAACATTATTTATGAAGATGAAGATATTGTAATTTTAGATAAACCAACAAATCTAGTGGTTCACCCTGCGCCCGGCCACTATGAAGATACATTAGTCAATGGTTTGTTGCATCATTTTAAAGCGCTTTCTAACGAAAATGGTTTATTAAGACCAGGTATTGTTCATCGAATTGATAAGGACACAAGCGGGCTTTTAATAATTGCTAAAAATAATGAAACTCATATAAAACTAGCTGAAATGCTTAAAAAACATGAAATTAAGCGCAGTTATATTGCCATTTGTGATGGATTAGTTGAAAATAAAATAACAAAAATCAATTTACCAATTAATCGACACGTCAATGACCGCAAAAAAATGACAGTTAACAAAGACGGCAAGGAATCAATAACAACGGTTTACCTATTGAAACATTTTTATATTGATAAACAACCAAAATCACTTGTTAAATGTGAGTTGCAAACAGGTAGAACTCACCAAATAAGAGTACACTTAAAATACATTGGACACCCCGTTTATGGAGATAGTGTTTATAACAAAAAAGTTGATGAATTTAATCAACGTTTGCATGCTTATAAACTAGAATTTATTCACCCAAACACACAACAAAACATTAAAGTTTTTGCGGCTATACCAAGCGAATTTAATGTAGCAGACTTTGATTTTGAACTTATTAAGGATTAGGAGAATTAATGAAATTAAATGATTTTTTTAAAATACATGACGAAAGTAAACTTTGAGGTTATGAAAAATCGAAGTTTAGAAACTTTATCATTGGTTCATGTTCAGTTATAGCTCTATTACTTTGCTTAATATTGGTTCAAAAAGGTATTGAATTATATTCATATCTTAAAAAACCTGATAGTAGAGCTCTTATTAGTTGAATTCCGTTTTCTCTTTTAATAATTGGTCTTCATACTTATGTATCAGTAACATTTTATTTAGGTGTTGCAAAAAGTTATAAGCATAAATCATTTGCAAATCTTAGTGGCGGCTCAATGCTGTTTTATGGATTTATGGCATTTATTTGTGCTATTGAATTAATTTTTACCTTATCATCTAGATTAAATAAATCAAACACAGAACTTTCAGCAATGGATATTACAACCTTAGTATTAAATATTGTTATAAATCTTTCATTTTTTGTTTCATATTGAGCTGTAATTAGACCAACTCGTACAATATATTCAATTTTTGTGAATGCTAAAAAAATGACCGAACTAAACCAACTATTAACTAACAACACAGAAATGTCAAATATGTTCAATATGATGGGGATGAATATTCAGCCTAAAGAAGAAAACTCAACAAATACAAACGAAGAAAAAGCCCAGATAATTGACACAAAAAATGAAGCTCGCAAAGCTAATGTTGATAAATTATTAAATTTACCAAACAACCAATTATTTAAAATCGCACAACATCTTTCAATTAGTGGTTATGACAAAATGTCAAAAGAAGAATTAGCAAACTTAATTGTTGATATAACTGAAAAATCAAAATAATTGTGGTCCTCCACAATTTTTTATAAGGAAAATATGTTCAAATTAAATATTGAAAATACACTTACACAATATAACAAGATTTTAGGCATCGATGAAGCAGGTCGAGGCTGCTGCGCTGGACCACTTGTTGTTGCTGGCGTAGTTTTGCCGAAAAACTTTAAAAGTGATTTAATAAATGATTCTAAAAAACTTACAGAAGCAAAAAGAAAAATAACTTATCAAATAATAATTGATAATGCTATTGAATACAAAATTGAATTTGCTAATGCAAAATATGTTGATAAATTTAACCCAAAACAAGCCACACGCAATTTAATGAATAAAATTGTTGAAAGTTTAAACAATATTGATTTGATAATTACTGACTTTGAACCAGTTACTGATACGAGTATCAAACAATTAAATTTAATCAAAGGCGATTCTCAATCATTAAATGTTGCCGCTGCCTCAATATTAGCTAAAGTAGCAAGAGATGAATATATGCTTGCAATTGATAAACTATATCCGCAATATCAATTTGCAAAACATAAGGGATATTGCACTAAATTGCATCAAAATGCAATTGTCAAATATGGGACTTGTCCTGAACATAGATTAAGTTATAAAAATATTAAATCATTGAATAATTAGTTAGAAATCTTACTTAAACATAGTATTCTGAGCTATACATACAATTGGTTGCCTATAGGGTTTTTCGCGAATAAAAAATCTCAAGCTGCCTTGAGATTTTTTTACTATTAATTATTCTTTGATATCTTCAAATTCAAATTCTTCAATACCCGAGGTGTAAAGATACATTAATTCTGCACCATTTTTTGACATTTGACTATTATTACTATTGCCTTGTCAAATATATGCTTCCATATAACGAGCATTTTTGATTATGAATTTATCGTTAACTTCTTTCCCTTTATGTGTGTTACTTTGGGCTGAATTTGTTATAACACTGTGTTTTAAAGGAGAATTATCTTGGTTACCATCAGGTGATTTTCAGTCCGAATTATTCTTGATTAATCATTTTGCAAAATCATCTGCTGTTCATACGGTGGCAGTGAATTTATTGCCTCCATTTCCTTGTGGAGATTGATATGTAGTAACTGGAGTAATACTATTATCGGTTAATTTTTTGTGTTTTGTTACATGATATGTTTCATATTTTGCAATATGCATTTCAATATCTTTTTTACTATTATCTCAATCAAATTCAAATTTTAATGTGGTTAATAACGCAGAAGGCATTGTGTATTCAGGTTTAGGAGCGCCATTAACTAATTCAATGGTATCGCCATTAGTATCATAGTTTAGCGCACCGACAACAAGTTGAGCAGGTGATGCAACCTCTACAACTAATCGTTCATTATTTTCAAATCTTAATCTAATAAATTGTTTACTTGTATCACCTTTAACTTGAGTTGATTGTTGATAAATGAATGATTCAGGAAGAATGAATTTCAAATTAAATTTCTTGGTCAACTCATGCTCAGTGATGTTATTACCATTCACTCTATACAATTTATTATTTACTGTATCTAAAATAACTTCTTGAGCATTTTCAAAACCAGCTGCTTTTTTAATTTTCTCAAACAATTTCTTGATTGCTTCATCTTTAGAGTTTACACTTCAACCTAATCTATCAGTATTAGCAATAACTTGTTTAGAATTTATACCAAATTGATTTGCTTCATAATTTTTATAGAAAATATCTCTTGATTTTTTTGGTAAACCTATCATTTTATCGGTAGAAAATACTACATTTGCATCAATTTCTTTAGTAAATCCTTTGTAGTTAGTGAATTTTAATAAGCTGTTAGGTTTATATTCATAACGTAATTTAAGTTTAATTGTTTTTTGTGTTTCGTTAGAGCTGACATCAGAGTAAAAATTATTTGTGTGTGTGTCTTTTACAATATAAACACGTACATAAACAGGGTTAAATTTATTTGCTAAATCGATTTGCGTATTGCCAAATTGTTCAAATAATGGTAGTAACTTAACATTATTTGTAACATCAATTTTGTCTTCACCATTTGCTGTTTTAGCAATTTCCTCAATTTCTTTTTTGAAGTCTTCTAGTGTGTATTTATCATGTGGTTTTGGTGGAACTGTTCCCGCAAAGTCTTTAAAGAATTTATTAAATTCATCTTGATTTATATAATCAAAGAATGTATCAATATTAGTTAATAATTCTGTGGTGTGTGCTTTATCACTATTCATAAAGCGCTCGGCTAAAAATCCATTTGGTTTAGATTTTTGCAATCTATCATATAGATTTTTTGCTTAATTATATTTCTCTTGATATTTAGCGACAATAACATTTTTATCGTCACCATTAGGATTTGCTAAAACAATATTTAGTATTTCGCTAATGTCTTTACGTTCTTCAAGTAATGTTTTGATATTGTCTTTTAATTTAATAATAAAGTTGTCAAAATCAACAATGTGTTTGTAAACTTTATTGATATTTTCAGAAACTTTTACTGACTTTTTACTTTCATCTTTATCTAGTGACTCTAATATTTTGTTGGCTTCAGTATTTGAATTTTGAAGTGCTTCAAAAATACCTTTAAGTTCAGAGAACTGTAGTTTTTCAAATAGGTTATTTGGGTCTGAAGCGCCACTTGCTTGTTTTTCGACAACATTTTTAATTGCTTTTAGAGTTGCTGTAACTGTTCCGCTGTTTGTGTCTAACACTGCTTTAATATCACTTGAAATCGAAGCAATAAACGTATCTCTTGCATTTGTTGCTTTTGATTCAAGTGCTTGAGCAGGTTTTAAGTATTCAGTTGAATAATTTTTATCGCGAGAAACATCTGCGAATTTTGAAAAATCATCTTCAAAGTAAGTGTGAGATTTTTTGAATTCTTCAATTTCTTTAATTACTGAATTTATAGCTTCAAAATCTTGGATTGATTTTGTTGTTCAAATATTAGCTTTAACAATATTTAAAGCAAAATCATTTAATTCATTTAGTATTTTGTCTAAATTTTCAGATTGTTTTTCATGAACTTTTTTAATAGTTTCAAGGTGTTTATCTCTTGCAGCAACTATTAATTTATCAATGTTTTCAATAATCTCTGTTTTGTGTTCTAAAATAGGTAAAACGTGTTCATTTAAATCTGTAATTGCTGTCTTTTTAAAGTCTGCATAATCAGTTTGTCTTTCAGCAGGAATCAATCCGTAAAGTTCGTTTGCTTTGATTTTCAAGTCATTCATTGCTTGTTTTTTAGCAGTAATGATTTGAGCGCCATGAGTTTCAAAGTTTTGAATTAATTCTTGACGTTTTTGAATTGTTGCATTTGCTGCATTTTGAATTAATGATTCAGCATCAGAAATATCTTTTGCAAGTAAGTTATATGCATTAGCAATCTCATCAGAAGTAACAATTTTACCATCTGCTGGCGAAGAAGTTAGTCTTACAGTTTTTGCCTTATTCAATTCATTTTGGAATGTTTGTGCCAATTTTAATAAGTAAGGAATTGAATTTTCACTTTCGCCTTTTAATCATTTATCGGCAATTGTGTTGAATTGCTGAGCAGTTGTTTGGTCATTGATTGCAACACCATTAAGCTCATTAGCAAATGTATCCATTTTGGCATTTAATGCTTCTTTTTCTTTTAACTGAATAGTAGCATCATTATCAATATTTTGTTTTAATTCAGTTCATTGTTTTAAAACATCTAAACGAGCTTTATGTAGGTCTAATTTAGTAATTTCTTTGTCAATCTCTGATTTTCTAGCGTCTAATTCATTAGATTTTGGAGTAGGTTTACTTAATTGACTATTAGCTTGTTCAATTTCAGCAATAAACTCATTTTTCTTAGCTGTAATGTTTTCGTTAAGCGGTGTAAGTTGGTTAGCATATTCTTTTGCTTGTTTGATTTTTTCTGCTAATTCAATTTCTTTTGGTAAAAGAGCAATTAATGAATCTACTTCTGAGCCCACTTCATTGATTTTAGCAATCTCGGTAGCTTGTTCAACGTTTCTTTGTAGATTTCTAATTCTACTATTTACTATATTTAATAAAGTAGGGTTTTGTTCAAGTGATTTATATTCAGCGGTTTTATTGATTCCATCAATTTTGTTTAGAGTTTCAACTCTTTTGTTTCTGATTTGCGCAATATCTTTAAATTTGGCATCTAAATCCGAAACTTTTTTCAATATTGCTTGAGCATCTGAGGCATCATTTGTTGTAGGAACAAATGACCACATCGCATTTGTTAATAGTTCTTCGTCTTTTTCTGTTAACGCTAATAATGTTGAATTTAGATTACGCTCAGATTTTCATTTAGTAACTTCATTAGATACTTCTTTTAATTTTTCAACTAATTGTTTAGCAACATCAATACGTTTTTTGGCATTATCAAGTGATTGTTCAGTATTTGTAGCATTATCAACACCAAAAATGGCTGACGAAGCTATTGAATCTAGTCATTTGTCAACTTTATCTTTGTTCGCTTCACCAGAAACGCCACTTACAGAGTGATAATTAATGTCAGCATTAATTTGTTTTGTTTCGACTAAAGTTTGTTTAATATCTTTAGCTTTTTGAACATTTTGTTTTGCTTTTTCAATGCGAACAATTTGTTGTTTAATTTCTTCTTTTGTTTTTGAAGCGATTTGTTCAGTGTTTTGCCCATCTTCGGCTTTGATGTAAAGTTCGCGGGCTTTAACAACTAAACCTTCTAATTCTTTATCAATAAATGAGCGAATTAGTGGGTCTTGGTCAGATTTATTGTTATTAATAATTTTTAGTGCAGAACCAACTTCAAGAGCTAAAGCATTGATATATGGCTTAATTTGGTTAATTGCCTCAAGTTTTTCACCAATTTTAGTAGCTTCTTCAAGTGTAGCCGCTACTTTGTTTTTCTCTTTAACAGCATCAAGATTATCTTGAATTACTTTTGTTAATTGAGGGTCAATTGAGTCACCAAGAGCAACTTTTTTGCCTAGTACTTCTTCAAGTGCTTTATCAGCCTCAACACGAGCTTGGTTTTGACCATCCATTAATTCAGGTTGAGCTCTAAAGTTGTCAAAACCATCAAAAAGTTCGTTTGCTAAAATTTTATTTTCAGTTCTTTTGGCTTCTTTAGCTTCAACTTTGCTAAATTCTTCAAGTAAAGTTTTTCTCTTATTATCAATATCAGCCTTATTAAATGGTTTAATTGGCATAAATTGTTGTTCAAATAATTTTTCAGCTTCTTTTACAGCTCTTTGGGCTTCTACACTATCAGGAGTAGATTTATGTGCATCTTTAAGCTTTTTAATGAAATCTGCAATGTCTTTTTGAAGATCATTGTAATTTTTCATTGATTGAGTAAGTTCAATGAATTCACTTGTTTGTTTTGAATTAAAAGGAGTTTTTAAGCGCTCTTCAATTTGTGCTTTAAAATCATTAGCTAAATCTTTAATTGCTTTATAGTCAGAATTTGTTGATTCTTGAGATGTAATTTCGCTCTCAACATATTTATTATATTTAGCGGCAGCATTTGAAGCTAAATCCTTATGGTATGCATCTTTTAAAGCTTGTTGTTTTGCTCTAAGAGTTTCAATAGTTGAGTTTGCTGAATCCTTAAGTTAATTTTCATATTCTTTTTTAGCTTTTTCAAAGTTTTCAAACTTGTCTTCTGCGTTTTGTTGTTTAGCGGTTGCCACTTTAGTTTCTAAGTCAGCAAGAATCTCATCGGTTTGATTTTTAACTTCGTTATATTCATTGATTAATTTTTGTTTTTTCTCTTTTAATTTTTCAATGGCTTGTTTAAGTTCTTCTTGCGCTGCTTTAATTTGTTCAGCAGAATAAGTACTAGGAGCGGCTTTAACTATTGCTTCATTTTTCTGAATTGCGGCATCAAGTTCATTTTTAACTGATTCAAGAGCTTTGTTTGTTTTTTCTTCATCAGAAAGAACCTTTTTCAATTCATTTTCAATGATTTTCGACAATTCATGTTTTTCTTTTGCCTCAGCAACAGCCTTGTTGACTTTAGCAATTTTACTTGCAATTAACTCCGTTGTATCAATTGGTTCGCTAGTTAAGTTTGGCATATTGTCGGCAATAACTTTATCAAGTGCTGCGACATTTTCACCGCTTACTTTTTTGTCTAATGAAGAATCTTTTTCGATTTGTTCTTTTTCATTGATTGCTTTTCTAAGAGCATCAATTAATTCATTTTCTTTTAGAGCTAAGTTTTTTGCTTCTAATAAATCATTTAAGGAATCTGAATCAAGTTTTTTATTAACAAATTCTTGAATTTTATCAATTGCACTGTTGAATTTAGCTTTTGTTCCATCAGCTGCGTCAGCATCAATAGGGAATTTTTTCGGAGTCAATCTATCTGAAATTGCTTCAAGTTTATCTTTATTGAATGAAATATCAAGATGTTGCTCTCTTTGTTCTAATTCTTTTAATTTGTTATGTAAGTCGGCAGCAGTTGGTAGTTCTTCCGAAATTGCAATATCATTAACAAGAGCAGTCAATGAATCAATAGTTTTGTTTGTTTCACTAATTGAATCAGGAACTCTTTTTCTAATATCGGGGTCTTTTGATAACTCAGCAGATTTATCT
The DNA here is from genome assembly GCF_900660525.1 of Mycoplasmopsis bovigenitalium. Classification (NCBI taxonomy): domain Bacteria; kingdom Bacillati; phylum Mycoplasmatota; order Mycoplasmoidales; family Metamycoplasmataceae; genus Mycoplasmopsis; species Mycoplasmopsis bovigenitalium. The sequence goes on from NZ_LR214970.1 coordinate 797,977, forward strand.
TTAAAGCTTGCAATTTTTTGGTCAACTTCAATAACTTTTTCAATCAATGAGTCAAACCCCGCAGCTTGGTCAGTTAAAATTAACTTTCTATCTTTAGTTAATTTAGGATTTTGAGCTTCTTTTTTAAGTTTATCTAAACGACTACGTAATTGAGTTTCACCGTTTGTTTTATTTTCACCAGAATTTTTGAATAATTCATCAAGTTTTTGCTCAATATTTTTAATTTTAAGGTTTAGTGAACCCTCTTTTCTTTTCTCAGCAACTGTTTTTAAAATGTCATTTGCTTTTTGAGTAAGTTGAGCTATTTTTTCAGGGTCAGCATTGTCAGCTAATTCGTCTTTAATTGCTTGTTTGATTTTTTCAAATTCTGCAGTTTCTAGCTCAAAGTTTTTTAAATCGCCGTATTCGTTTTTAACATCATTAAATAGTTTATCTAAATTATTAATTGAAGAATCGGCACTAGCAATAGCTTGAGTGATTTTTTGGTTGCTTTTAACAAGTTCATTTGCTTTGTTGAAAATATTTAAACTTTGATCACTATTTAATGATTGTGAGTTAGCTATTTTTTCTTTATCAGCATCAGAAATAGAGCTTGGATTTAGTGCTAAATTCAATAAATTATTAATATTTTGAGCATTATTCGTCAATTCATTTTGACTTTGAGTAATTTTATTTAAATGTGCAAGTGCATTTTCACTGTATTTCGGTGGTTGCTCATTAGTTGGATTAAATGCAGTTTCTGCATATTGTTTTGATTTAGCAAGAGCTAAAATTGATTCATTGTGTTTTTGAGCAGCGCTTAATACATTAACTACAAATTTATATTTCTTAATTTGTTCAATTAATTCTTTTGAAGTAATTGGGTTGAATTTTATTGAAGTTATTGAGTTAGTTTCTTTGTTTAAATCATTAACAATTTTGCTTAGAGCTTCAATATTTATGTATTTATTTTGTAGTTCATTGCGAACATTTTCTGGCAATGATAAAAACTCAATATTGTGGGCAATATTTAATTTTTCTAATTCTGAATTTGATGTTTTTTCTAAGTGTTCTAGAACTTGTTTTTCAATTACACGTAGTTTTTCATTGAATAAATGTTTGTTTTCAACAATGTTTTTGATTTCGAATTTATCTTTGCTGCTAAATATTGAAACTTCGTTTAATAAATCAGTCGCAAGCTGTTGAGCATTTTTGCTTAAATAACGCTCTAAAATTGGTTTATTGTAATCATTTAATTCAAGAATTTCGTGTTCTAGTTCATTAATTGTATCTTTAAGTTCAATTCTTGCACCAATAATTGATTCAAGAGCGTTTTGTTTACCTTTTAATATTTCAACAAGTTGACTTACGTCTTTTGAATCATTAAATATTTCGTGAATTTGGTCTTCGAATTGTTTTTCTTCAGGTAATGAAATTAATTTTGTAACTTTGTGAGCTTTTTGTGCTTCATTTATTAAGTTTTGTGCGTTTTTATCCGCTGTTTTAAGTGTATTAATCTCATTTCTAAATTTAATTATGTTAGCAATTAGTGTTGATTTATTTAATTTATCAGGTTCATTGGCATTAACTATTGCATTGAAGTCTTTGTTATTTTTAATTTTGTCAAATATATTTTGCGCAAAATTAAGTTCTTTTTGTGAATCAACAAATGATTTAAATTCATTAATAATGTCGGCATTGGTTTTAGTTCTATCTTGCAACATTTTCTTAAATGTTTTAAGGTTAGCTAAAACATTATCAAAATCTTCAAGGGTTTGTGAAACATCTAATTTATAAGCAATAATTGTTAAATAGTATTCAGATAATTTATTGTAAACTTGAATTTCATGTTTTGCAAGGATTCTATCAAATTCTTTGTTAGCAACAATTTGGTTATCCAATGTAAATTTAATTAGATTGTCAAATACATTTCGATTGTAGCTAACTGATTGTTCTAAGTCAATTGATTTTTTAAATTCTTTTAAATCATTAACATAAATTGAATTTGCACCAATATTATTTAATAATTCATTCACAATTTTGTTAACAACGTTTTGAACATCAGCATTAACAATTTCATTCATTTCATGCGAAACTGCTTTAAATTTAGCAAGAATTTGTGAGTTATCTGTTGATTTAGCACCTGCAATAACTCCTTCAATGAATTCTTTTGTTCTTGCAATATCATTAATTCTAAATGAAGGCTCAAAAAGCATTAATTCAATTTGATGAGCATTCGAATCAAAACTATTTCTTAATGCTTTGGTTGGCATTAATTCTCTTGCTTGTTCAATATTATCATCTAGAGAATTATTAACTTGCATTAAGTATTTTTCAACAAGTTTATATTGAGCATTGATTTTTTGTTCAAAAAATTCTTTATATGACTTAATAAATTCTTGTTGTTTTTGTTTTGGAATATCTAAGAAGTTACCAAGTGCTAATTTAAGGTCAGAAATTTTATTATGACTAAATTGAGAAGCAAGGTCTTTTTCTTGTAGACGTTTTGCTTGAGGTTCTAATAGTTCTTTTAATTTCTTAACTTCGCTTACACTTAACCCATCGTTAGCAATTAAAGCATTAACTCAATTAAAGATAACGTCTTTTTGTATGTTACCAATTTGATTAAGTGTTTTTCATTTTTCTAAATAAGAAGTAGAAGGAGCAAACAAAATATGCTCTAAACTTTGCAGTTGTTTTTTTATAACATTATTTTCAGGTGAATCTGGCAATAATGAGTTAGAGTATTTTTTAAATGAATCATTAAAATCTTGATATCTATTAATAACTTGATTTTTGCTTCTTTTTTGGAATGACGAAACAACTGCTAATGTAGCAGCAGTACTTGCAATGCTTGCTAGTGCTAAAAATCCAGCTATTGTACCTGCGGTTTTAGTCATTATTCTACCTCCTTATTGTCTTCTCTTATTCTAATAAACATCCCAAACTTATCAACTTGATTTCAGAAATTAGTGTCTGGACGTCCTTTGCCATCGCTATTTTCACTACGTCTAACTTTTCATTCTTTTTCTTTATCTCTCTCATTCAAATATTCTTTATTAGTATAATAAATAGCCATTTGTTGAGCATATATATGAGCTTTTATATGGTTTAATTGTTCCCCATTTAGCTGTGTTACTTTTGAAACTTCAGCATCGGCTGCTTTTTTAACTTTATCAACTATTTTGCCTATTTTAACAAGTGACCAAACAGGGTCTTTCATTTTAATTTTGTATTTATATGAACTATCATTTCAAGGAATATCTAGTATTTCCTCATAATTTAAGTGCAAAATAGTAAATTGATTTTCGTCTTCCGAAACCAATGGAATATAAATAAAGTAAGGAATTCACATTTTAATAATATTTCCTTGAACAACCATGTCCGTGTCTGCTTGAGCTCAGTACATAAATTGCTTTCCGCCAAATTTTGCCACCTTGTATTTTTTACCGGCAAAAGTTAATACACCGTCTTTTAATTTAAATTTGTATTTCATTATTGGTGCACTAGTAGATAGGTCCATTTTTGATAATTCATCATTGTTATTTGTTATTTGTTGAAGTAATTGTTTATTGTCTCAACTAAATAAATCATCAGGTTGTTTAATTTTACTATTTAAGGCATTGTTTCACTCATCATCAGTGCTAAAAGTAATGTCTTCTCTAAAGAATTGTAATTTTTTCTCTTTTTTATAATCTGCAGCGGCGGCAAAAGTACTTAAAAATCCAGAAGCAAATGTTTTATTGTTTCAACCCGCTTTATAAGCATCGAATACATCAGTACTTTCCAATATATTAAAAGTATTTTTTCCAACTTTTTCTTGTTTTAAGTTTACATTAACGTGATCTTTAGTAGCAATAAATGTAGTTTGCGTATTAAATGTTACTCATACGTCTTTAAATTCCAATTCATATGATTCAACATCTTTATAGTTTGAATCATCTGCTTTTTTGTTGTACTTAATTTTGAAATTCAATTTAGTTTTCTTAATTGAAGTATCAGCTTGCACAAATTCAGGCGCAAATTTATCTGATGCAGAATTTCTAGTTAAATAAACGCTAACATTTGATGTATTAAATGGCATATTTGTATTTTTCAAGAATGTAAATCTCTTGAATAAATTCATTATTTCAGGTTTGTTTGTTATATCAAGTTCTAAAGCATTGCTGCTTGAATCATTATTCACCAATTGAGCAAAATCTTCATAAAGAGTTTTATGCAATGGCACAATATCTTTCATATTTTTATTATCATCAGCGTATAAATAATCAAATACTAGTTGTTTATTTTCTTGTTTATTAAATCATTCTAATAATGACACAGCAGGTTTATATACACCATTTAGAACTTCAAGTTTTGTATCAATATCACTTGCAACATTATTTAAAACATTATCAGCAGCAACTTTACTTGATTGATTTAATGAATCATATAATGGTTTATATGCACTAATGAAAGTAGCAAAAGCTTTATTTTGTTTTGCATCATCAGATCTAAAGTTTTCTGATGCAACTATATTAAGGAAGTTAGTAATAGTTCTATTTTGAATAAATCTAGTATAAATACCTTTTAGACTATCTTCATCATCTTGAGAATTATTATCACCTTTAATTAATGTATTAATACTTTGTAAGCCTTTTAGTAATTTATCAATAGTTGAGTGATATGTAGTGAATTCAGCTTTAGCACTTGAATCAGCACTTGTTGCGTTATCTTTGTAATTTTGATTGTTAAAGTCAAATGAAGAAGAGTTATTACTACTTGCAACAGAAGATAAATCAGTTGTTTTTGTGTTTACATCATTAATTCTAGTTAGTAGAGTTGATGATTCAATGTTATCAACGCCCTTATTTATTTTGTATATTTTTTCAATTAAGCTATATAACCTATCACCATTACCATCTTTTTTAACTTGTTCATTAAATTTAGTAATACTATCTTTAATTAGTTTAAATGCAGTTGCAGATTTTTCTTTTAGTTCTTTGTATTTAGCTTCAACATTTTTAAAGTGAAGATTCATATTTCTTGCATCTTGAATATATGATCCTTCTTTAAATGAACTTGAATTTAGATATTGATTAACTTTTTCAATTTCTGCTTTATAAGCATTAATTTCTGAAGAAATACCTATGTAACTTAATAAACTTGTACTGTCATTTTTGTTGATTTTTTGTAATGAATCAACACTAAATTCTTGTGCTGTAAGTAATTTAACATATTTATCAAATCAACTATTCATAGCAGTTAGACGGTTTTTATTAAAGTTGTAAATAGCTTGTTTTTGCTCTTTAATTTTGTCTTTAGCAGTGTTAATCAACTCAGTTACTGATTTAATTGTTGCCAAGTCAGCAAATTCTTCATTATCTTTTTTTCTTACTTCTAGAGTATCAAAACCATCAATTGTTGGTTTATTAGTATTGTAATTAGTTTTAATATATTCATCTATATCTTTAAGTTCTCTAATAATTGCATTGGTTTCACGTTTTTTCTCGGCTTTAAGTTTGCTGATTACGCCATATGAATTATTTTCAATACCCTCGATTAGAGTAGATCTTTTTGAACGTAGATCCGCATCGCTTGATAGATTTTCAGTATTTAATAATTTTTCTGCTTCTTTTATTTTTTCATCTAATTCATCATAAAGTTTTTTCATTAAAGCTGATTCTTTATTGTAGTAATCTGTTTGACTTGATTTAGCATCAAATTCTTTTGCTTTTTTGATAGTTTCTTGAAGTGTTTTAGATGATTCTAATACTTGCTCGAATGCTAATACACCACCATTTAAATATTGAGACTCAATGTCTTTAATTTTTTGCTCTGCAGAACTATCTAATTGTTTAATAGCAGTAGCAAAACGCGCCAGTATAGCAGCTGGGATTTTTCTTGCATTTTCTTCTAAACCAGAAGTTTTTAGTTTATTATCAGCTTCAGCATGTTTAATTAATAATTCTAATTTAGCTTTATGAACTTTAACTTTTTCTAATTGCTCCTGTAGTTTAAATTCATTAAAGTCAGTAAAGTAAACATTTTTGTTTAGTTCTGTTTCAGCTACATGTTCAATAGCTGAAACTATTTCATCGGTTTTGCTTATTGCATTTGTTAGTTCAGTTGTTTTTGGATTTTTACCATTTGCTTCAGTTTTTTTATCTTTTAATAATTTAACGTTTTCCGCTAAAGTAATAAATTTGTCAGTTAATGAGTGTGCTAAATCAATTTTTGCTTCATGCTCATCAATTTCAGATAGTTTGTTAAAATCATTAACATTTTGCAATTTAGTAAGAATGTCTTTGTAAAATGCAAGTTGATCTTTTTTAAGTTCTGTAAATGTATCAGTGTTATTTTTAGCATTAATACGTTTTATTTCATCATCAAAATTAGTTTTTGCTTTTTCAAAAACTTTTTTACGCGAATTATAAAGAACTTCAGCTTTAGAAATTTTATCCAAGGCAGAATCTCTTAGAGTTTTAAGATTTGATGTTAAATTAACTGGCTCAAAGTTTTGAGGGACTTCTGGAACAGTTGATAAAACACTCTCGCCAAAGTTCTTCTTATCTCATTCATAGCCATACTGTACACTTTGGAACTCGAATTTATCTAATTCATATTTTGCAAGAATTTGTTTATGTGTCTCAAGTAATGATTTTGTGGTTACAATAACACTACTTAGGAGTTGAATTCTATTTAAATCTTTTTTAACACTATCATCATTTGCAAAATCTTTTAATTTACCAATAAATTGTTTAAATTGATTATGTTTTGTTTGCGATTCATCTGTTGAATTTAAGCCAGGTTTATATTGAATTGCTTCTAAAGTTTTGTCCAAATCACTAAATTGATCATTTACTTTTTTGGCTTCATTTATTCTAGCGCTTATAGCTTTAATTTTCTCTTTAATTTCTTCATATTTATCAAAGTTTTTGTAATTTTCTTGCGCATTTTGAATTTCTTTAGCTAATTCATCTTTTAATGATTTTAAAGTTTCATTAATTGGACCGTCTTCAGTGCTTTTTGTTAAATCATCTGCTATTTTAACGACTTTTGCAAACTCGGTAATGTTTTCGATATTGGCTTTAATAATATCTGCTTGCTCTTCCAATTTAGCTGCTTTATCTTTAGCTGGTTTTGGATTCTTGATATCTGGTTTTATAGCATCTAGTTCACTATTATATGAATCCAATAGTTTTGCAATCTCATCTTTAGCTTTTGGATCGATTTCAGGTCTATTTAAGCTGTCTTCAACAGATTTTTTAACTGAATTAATTTTTTCCTTAGCGCTTTCCGAAATTTCATTAAATTGTTGCGCATCATTAAATTTCTCAGTTATATCGTGTGTTTTGTTAATAATATCAAGGTTTGTTGGAGTACCAGAGTGGGGTTTGTCTGTGAAAGGTGTAGAGTTTTTTAATATATCAGTTAATGTTTTTTTAACTTCAGGATTAACACCATCTTTAGCTGCTTTAGACATTATTTTCTCTTGTTTTTCAAGAAGATTTTCAAGTGAACCTAGTTTTTCATATTGTTTGATAATGTCTGATGTTTGTGTTGGGTTATCTTTTGAATCAACATCTGCTTTAAGTACATTTAATAATTCAGATAGTTTGTCAAATGGAGTTTTTCCATCATCGCCTGTGATTTCAAGATTTGCAGATTTTGCTTTTTCTTTAAGTTCTTCAATTTTCTTTTGAACTTCTTGTTGTTTGTGAGCAAATTTATCTTTATTAAATGCTAAATCTAGTTTGTTTCTTAGCTCTTTAATTTGAGTAGGCGTTGTAGTATCAAGTTTAATAATTCTGTCAAATTCTGCTTTTAATTTTTGAACTTCAGAACCCTCCGCATCATTGCCATCTTTATATCCAACAAATTTGCCATCTTTTTCAGTAGCAATTAATTCCTTAGATTTGTCTTCAAAATCTTTTTTAGCAGCTTCAAATTCTTTGTTAATTAAATCTTTAGCAAGTTTATATCTACTAATAGCACTTTCGATTTTAGCTTTTGCAGTATTAATTTGTGCTAATGTAGAATTTGGATTAGAAATAACTTTTGATTCAGAATCAATAACTTCTTGAATTTGTTTATCAACTTCTTCAAAAATCTTTCTTGGTGCAGTGTTATTGTTTTCTTTATATTGATTGGTTTTTACTTTTTGAAGTTCATTTAAGCTATCTTTAGCGCTCTTAGATGATTCAATTTTTGCAATTGCTTCATCTAATTTTCTTAGTTTTTCATTAACTCTACCTGCGTCATCAGCAGCATTTAATCTATTTGCTTCAATAATTTCTTGAAGGTTTTTTGCTAATTCAGGGTATTTCTGTGCATCAATACCTTTTAATGCTTTTGCAGCTTCATTAACTTTTTTAGCTAAATCTTGTAATTTATCAAAGTTTGTTAGTTGAGTTTCAACTCTTGTTTTAGCTTCACTTAATTTGTGTTGTAAATCTTTATTTACCTCAGCAATTTGTTTTTCAAGTTCATGAATCTCTTCTTCATTTTTTGGTAATTGAGATTTATCAGTTATATTAATTCTTTGTTTTCATAATTCTTGAATTTTTTTGTCTAATTCTTCTTTTCTATTTTTTAGTTCTTTAGCTTGTTGTTCAAGGGTTTCTGCTTCTTTAATTGCAGCGGTTTTTGCTTTTTGAAGAACTTCAAAATCAGATTTAACTAAATCATAAGGGTGTTTAGTTAAAACATCCTTGAATTCATTTGAATCAAGATCACTTTGACCCATTATTAAGCTTTCTTTTTCAAGTTGAGCTTTAATAACGTTTGTGGCCATTTGTTTTCTTAATGAGTCGATTTCGCTATTGATATTGTCAATATGTGATTTATTATGTTTGTCTGGTTTGAATAAATCTTCAAGTAATTTATCGTACTCTTGAATTTTTTGAGTAATTTTTGCATTTTCTTGTTCAAGTTTATCGGTAATTTTTGTAAACTCAGTTTTACTTTTTTCATTTAGTCCTTGAACTTCTTCTTTTAACTCAGCAGTAGCTTTTTTAGCTTGCTCAAATTCTTGTTTAGCGGCATCTAAATCAGTTTCAAAGTCACTTAAAGATGGAATTGCTCTACGTAAAACATCCATTTTGTTTTGAGTAATTCTGTTTTTATTTGCTTTTTCAACTTCATTAGTAATTTTTTTGTTTGCATCTGCTTCGTCTTTAAGTTCACTTAAGCCAACAAGCAATGTTCTTTCAACTGGAGTAAATTGTTGGTTTGCTTTACGTTGTCCGGCAAAAGTATCTTTAATTTGCGATTCAATTTTGTTAGCAATACTTGCTCCATCAACTGATTCAACATTTTCAACTAGTTGGTCTAGTGCTTCTTTTAAGTTTTTTTGTAATGTGTGTAAATCAATAGTGTTATTGGTTGGATTATTAAGTGCTTTTTCAATTAATTCTTTGTATTCATTAATCTTTTTAATGTCATCTGCAAAGTAAATTTTAGCATTATCATTGTCTTTATAGCCATCAAGAATTTTAATTGCTGAGTGTTTGGTTTTAGCAGATTGCACTAAAATATCAAGATCTTTTTCAAGTTGTTCTTGTGTTTGTTTGATTTTGTTTAGTTTTTGAATTTTTTCTTCGTGTGAAAGTTTTTTATCACTGTAAATAAGTTGAGATTCAGCCTCAAGCTCTTTTACTTTTTCTAAAATAACTTGTTTTTCAGCAGAAATTTCACTGTCAGTAAATTTTTCATTGATAAGTTTGTTTAAATCTTGATTTTTTGAATTAATTGTATTAACGATATTAGCCAATCTAGCATCAGCTAATAATTTAATTGCGTTAGTTACATCACTATTATTTGGTTTAATTTGAGCATTAAGTTCTTGTCTAGTTGCTGTTGAAAATTCGCTAGTGTAAGCGACTAACACTGGTTTTAAGTCAGCTCAAATTTTAATTAATTGAGCAGAAGGTTTAATTGATTCTTTAGCGAATTCTTCTTCTAGTGAACTTGTGATGTGTTTTAGTTCTGATTTATTGACTAAACGTTCTTCATTAATAAGTCTTTCGAATTCGGAAACAAATTCTTCTAGTGGGACATTGTTTTGTTTTAAATTATTGATTTTTTTGATACTTTGTTGTATTTTTTGAATTTGTTCTTGAGTTAGAGAAGTGTTTTGGGCATTTGCTTGCGAAAACTCAAATTGAGTTTTAAGGTTATCTAATCTTTCAAAAATGAATTGTTTAATTAGGTTTTGTGATTCAGCTTCCGACATTATCGCATTAGACTTTTCAAAGTAGACTAGTGCATTTGAGTATGGTTGTTTGTTTAATTCGGTAGCAAAATGAACCTTAGTGTCTTGATCTAAGGTTGTTTCGTTAATTCTTTTAACGTTTTCTTTAAGTAGTGTTTGGGCAACACTAATTAGTGATGTTTGTCTAATGAAATTTGAATATAATTCATGAATTTTTGTTGGTTCACTGCTTGATGTAATTGCTGATTTTGTTGAATTAATGATGTTTTGTAGTTCAATTCTAAATTGAGGGTCAAGAGAATTTATTGATTTTTCTTTTTCGCTAATTTGATTTTGTAAATCTTGTTTAACTTCTTGTTGAGTTTTAAAATACTGAGCTGTTTTATCAAAGAATGTTGATATGTAATCTGTGATGATTTTTTTAGCAGAAACACTTTCTGAACTTGGACTAATAACTTTAAAACTTAAATTGCCTTTAATTGTTTGAACAAAGTTTTTTAATCCACTTAACTCAGCAACAAGTTGTTCTCTAACATGGTTTTCAATTTGTAATTCACCAATTTTCAAGATTGCTTGGTCAATTTGTGCATAAATTTCTTTAACTTCTGCTGTGTTGTTTTGTGACTCGATGTTGTATAGCTCATTTGAAGCTTTTTCAAAGAAAATTTGATATTCATTTATTGCATCACGTGATGAATAACGAGATAATCTAGTTTCAATAAAGTCAACAACTTTGTTTAAAGCGCTTGCTTTTGCCACAATATTCAAGTCGTCAATTTTGTTTAAGATTGTGAATCTAAAAATATTAATGTCGCGCTCAACATTATTTGTAATTTCTCTTTGTTTATTGTTTAGTTCAACAACTTTAGCAACAAATGCGTTTTTATCAATTGTTTTGTTTTTGAAATTTTGAACGCTATTGTTAAAATCAGCTAATAAATCGTGTGCAAAAATATTCTCTTTTGATTTAGCAATCGCATCATTGAATAGTGCTTCATTTTGTTCATTAGTTTCTTTTAGTAAAACAGTTGCTAAAAGTAAATTTAGTTTATGTTTTGCATCCAACATGCTTTCAACAACAGATTTAGCATCCCTCGAATTTGAATTTAATTTAATACTACCAACTTGTTTTGCATACTTAATTGCATTTTCAATTTCTAGTCTATTGTCAGATTTAATATTTGAGTGTGTATTTAAAAAATCAGTAGCTTTATCAGTTGAATCTTTAAGTTTATTAAATACACCTAATTTTTCCTTTGTGCTTAACTCAGATTTTGAATGCAGAAATGGTAATGTAATAGCAAGCGCGGCTGCTGGAATACCCGTTATCAGCAGCGCAGCTGTTAATTTAGATTTTTTTGACATATATTTCTCCTATACAATTATTTTTTTCAAAAATTAAACAACCCGTGTTCTCTTTGAGAAGCCGTTCATAACAAACCATCTTCAGTAGAACCGTTATATCTAATAAAGTCAGCTAGATAGGCAATCGACACTGCTAAAATAGCTAAAAACAAAATAACAAATAATATTGCAAAGAATGTCGATGTCTTTGACATATTGTCAAATTTATTTTCTTTATTACTTACTTTTTTCATATTTAGTCCCTTATTTTAATTATTAGTATACATTTAATAATTATTAATATTATAATAATTTCAAAAAAACGATACAATATTTTTTTTGACTTTTACATTAACAAAATCAATTTAAAAAGTAAATCTTCTTCAAAATTTTTATTAAGAAGCACCAGCATTTTTATTTTTTTAAAAGCGAAATTATTTCAATAAGCAATATTTAAAATTACTCATTTTAAGAGAATTTTATTTAAGAAAAATCTTTAAGTATGGAATTTTAATTTGCGTATTTTATTGAAAAAATACACAAAATTTTCATTGCAAAAATCAGTAATTTTTTAAATTTTAAAATGGAATTTTCCATAAATATTGCTATTAAATAATGAAAATATTTAGTATATAATACTAACACAATGAACAAATTAACATATTTTATTGACCTTGATGGGACACTATTTGATACTAATGGAGTTAACAAAGTTTCTCTAAAAAATCAGTATGCAATTTTGATCATGAAAAACTTTGCAAATGTTGTTTTATCAACTGGAAGAAGTTATCAAGATTTAAGAGTAAAACAAGTCATGAATCAATTAGCAATAAATGACGTAATTTGTTCTTCAGGTGCTGAATTATACATTGATAATAAACTAGTTTTTTCAACTAAAATTGAACTAGAAACAGTCTTAAAAATCATAGAATTTGCCAATAAAAATAAAATAAGTTTTATGGTCTATGATGAAAATGGCGACCACTTGTTTTTAAACAATAATTTTGTTTGGTGATTGGCTAACAAATTTTTACGTAAATGAATAAAAACAATTGATATTAGTAAAAATTTTGATATCAATAATTTTACGAATATCAATAAATTTTCTTTTGGTTTTTTATCTGTTTTTAAAACAAAAAAAATGCTGAAAAAATTACAAGCTTTTCTTGGAGATAAAATTAATGCATACATTTCAACTCGTGGCCATGTAATTGAAATAACAGATAAAAAAGCTAATAAAGCTCTAGCTACTGAACAATATCTATCAATAAAACAAATTGAATTGCAAAATACAATTCACATTGGTGATTCAATGACCGATGCTTGCTTAAAAGGTTATGTTGGAAAATTGGTTGCTATGGGCAACTCACCGGCTGGATTTAAAAGAATTGCCGATGAAGTTGCGCCCAAAAACAAAAGAGCCGGCATTCACAAATATTTAATCAAAAAGTAAATTAAAAAACGTAATTAGCATATTTGCTAATTTTTAGTTTAATTTGGATATATTTGCAAATACAAAAAGTAAATTTAATGGCCATTATTGGTATTTATTTGTTAAATTTGATTATTTATATAAAATTGATAAATAAATTTAAATAATAAACTAAGTGTTTATTAGGAGAAAAAATGAACGAGTCAAAACTGTGTACAATTTTAATCCCAACATATAACATGGAAAAATATATTGATAGAACATTAAATTCTGTGTTCAAGAATAAAGAATGATTTAAATATGCCAATATTCTAGTTATAGATGACGGATCTACTGATAATACAGTTGAATTGGTAAAAAAATATCTAAAAGAATACCCAAATAATATTGAATTATTCCAAAAACCAAATGGCAATTGAGGGTCAGTTATAAACTATGCAAAAAATAACAAATTGATTAAAACTAAATATATGTCAATTTTAGATGCTGACGATTTAATAGCACCAAAATTCATTAAATACTTAAATTATTATGCAGATAAAGAAGATTTTGATATCGGATTTTACAAAACTAAAGTAATTTGAAAACGTAATTTTTCAGTAGTTATCCACCCAAAAATGTTTTTAAAAAATTTAAATGATGATTTTTACCCTGTTTTAATTCCCTGTTCAACAGTATTTAAAACAGAAGTCTTTTATCAAATTGATGACCTAGCGGAAAAAGTTTCATATCAAGATTATGCAATGTTTTATAAAATTATTACTAAATCTAAAAAGCACTTATTAATCCCTAAATTAGGTGCCACCTATTGATATTCACGTCCAAATAACACAATGACTAGCTCATGAGATGATAAACGTTTTAATGGCGAAAAAGTTTTACTTAATGAATTAAAAAAACTTGGCAAAGAATATCTTTTTGCTGCCAGAGTAATCCTTCCAGGTTATGTTGCAGGGATTTCTTCAATTAATGGATGTATTAATGTTAATAAAGACCATTATAATATGATAATGAATCAATCTTCAAAATTCTTTAAATGATTGTTAAAATTAAATATAAAAAGAGCGCAAGCACACAATTCAATTAATATCACAGACGGCAATACTGAATTAGTTCTTTTATAATTTGCGTAAATATGAATAATTTTTTCAATAAAAAACGTGTTTGCTTAACTGTGGACACGTTTTTTATTGAAAAAAGAAAAGGCATTTGAATTAAATATGCTCTTATCAAAAATTGTAATTAAAAAATAACACAAAAATAACGAAAAGCAATATGAATAAGGCTTATTCGTTATTTTAATTATTTGAAACTGGGAAACTCGAAAATGAATTATTTTGCAATATTGATCGTGAAATAAACAAAATTCCACGCCTTAAGCATGGAATTTAATATTATCTAAATTTTTTTCAATTTTTGACTTATTTTGACTAATGTGCAAAAATTAAAGCAATTGTTAAAATAACTAAAACTATATAGAAAAGAGAAAGTGAAATTTTGTAGTAATTTGTTGATAATTTTACATTTTTAGTTGTGACATTACTTGATAATAATCTATGATTTTTAGCTTTTTTTCTATAAAAATCAACTCTTCGCTCACCAATATAAACGATCATTAGTAAGATTGCAGAAATGGTAGATGCCATTAAAACTGAACCTAATGTTGTCATAGCTGTTATTAATGACGCATTTGATTCAATATTTTGAGCATCATAGATTGTGTCTTGTAATGAACCGTGAACTATTGATTTATATAAAACATCGCTAGTTCCAGTTCCACCAGGGGTAAGTGACACCGAATTTGCTACTCTAGTAATTGCTGCTTGCACTGTCATATTTATGTAATAGCCATATTTAATATCTGGTTTTACCATGTCTAATGATTTAGCAAGCAAAGCATTTGGCAACACAAATATTGGAACCATTTTAATTATTACTAATTCAATGAAATTTCACGGATTTTTAAATATTTTTTTCATACATTGTCGGATGTTAAAAAACTCATATTTAAATTTGGCTTTAACCGCGAATGAATCATAAATGTTTATAAACGGAAATCATTCAATAAGTGCCATCACTAATTTAATTATGAAATTTTGTACTTTAATACTTATAGTCATAATTAAAGAAATAATTGCTAAACCTGTATCGAATATTAAACCTAAAGCTAGCATAAGAATAAAGAATTTTACTGCTGGATTATCTGATTTAAAGAAATCTCCAAAGGCAACAATACCCATAGGCACGAATATAATTGTAGAAATAATATTAGTCAATTGCCATATGCAAGTATTGATAATAATAGAAGACATCATTATAGGTCTAGCAACGTCTCTTCTCCGAAGAAATCAATATGTTGCTAAGTCGCCCCCAATTGATTTAGGAGTCAATGTTTGAACAATTAAACCAATTACTGTCCCAGTATATACGTCATTTCATTTAACGTAGCCACCTTGTAATTTTATTAATTTTTTAAATACCCATGCATGAATAATTGACGTTGCCAGAAAACTTAAACACATAAATGCAAAAGCACTTCTAACTAAATACCCTTGACTCTCGGGCCGCGCGCTGCCCGCTATATCAAAACGAGTGTAAAGTTTTTTGATAATAGCCGAAATAACCGCTATTGGTCCGCTATCACTTCCATCATCAATGTTATAAACTGTATAAAATAAGAAGCAAATTATGGCTGCAAAAACAGCAAAATACAACCCAAATTTAATAACAGATTTTTTTGAAATTTTACTTTCTTGGTTATCTTCTTTTAAATCAATAAGCCCATTCAAAATCTCATGATTGCGCACAACCATTGTTAATTCTTGGTCATTTTCTGATTTATTTTCAAGTGTTTCACAATATATTTTTAATAAATTATTGCTTTGCTCATACTTGATATATGTCGATTCCTTGTTTTGAAATGACAATTGATAAAGGTTTTCTAAATCATTTGAATTTGTCAATTCTTGGAACCTAACAATTTTATATTTATCACCAATTTTCTCTGATTGCTTCAATCTTTCAATAAATCTAGCCGCGCTTTCAGCATTTAAATCATAAGATTTTGTAGTTAGTTGATGGCGACCATATGTTTTATAAATTTCTTCAAGAATTTCAAATAAATTTTTATTCTTTTGTGTGCTATAAAAATTAACCATTCTTAAAATCTCAAATAAAAATTGGTATGCATCAAAATCATTTGTTATTGAATTATGCGGTAAAAATTCATAGCTTGAAGTGAACGCAAAAAGAAGTTTTTTATCTGTTTTTTCAACCGTTTTATAAACCGATGATTTATTAATAAAATCTATTGTTTGAATGCCATTTATTTCAGCAATTTTTTTAGTTAAAGTTCCAACATGGTTATTTTTAGCAATAACAAACTTGTTTAATTCTTCTTTTGTTATATTTTTATCTTCAGTTAGTAAAAAATGTAAATATATTGCAGCCAATTCATCAGGTTTAAAAAATTTAAACAACGACTTATGTTTTATACATAAATTAATTGCGCTGGAATCATCATTAATAACAAAATTCGCTTTTGCACCATTAAATAAGCCTTTTCAGTAAATTTGTTTTAAATATTTTTGATTTTCTAAATTAAAATATTTAGCGTCTTTTTTTCTAGTTTTATAAAAAACATTAAATTTAAATTTTTCTAATCCTTCCTTAAAGAAGTTAGAGGTTGAAGAATTTGAAAAATCGAGTCCAAATTTCAATGATTTTTTACCTAAATATTCATAATTTTTGTATAGATTAGCAATTTCATTTAGATAATCTTTGTAAGATTCCACATATTCAATTTTAGATATTGCTTCTTGATAGTTTTGTTTTTCAAAATTACCATGATACATTTCACTTATAATTTGCTGTATTTTTGAATTTTCAAGCAAAAAACCTGCGGCATTATAAAACGTGATGTGTATTTTATTATTGTGTGTTTTAAAAAATATTGTATTTTCACAGTTATTTTTGATTGCTGAATATTTTTGAATTTGTAAAGGGGTAGATTGAGGATTTGCTATTGAGATAACCTTATAGTTGTTTTGGGTTAAAACATTTGCGAAAGTATTAAAACAATTTTGTGAATTAATTTTTGCATCTGATGCTAAAAATATTTTATTATTGCTATTTTTACCAATACTATTGATTTTACAAAACGATTGGGATAAATTATAAGAAAATTGCTCTAACGAATTTATGCTTTCGTTAGTGTCAAAAACAATTTCACTTTTTGCAAGATCTAGATAATATTTCTCAAATTGTTTTGCCACTAAAGAGCTATTAATCTCACCCATTTTTGTATCTTTTTGGTCATTATTTGGATCAAGCTTATTGAATAATGATCTTTTAGACATCTTTTACACTCCACAATAAATAATATATAAAATTATATCAAAGAATTATTGTATATATTCCTATGTAAAATGAGGCTCAATTCAACTTTTAATTGAATAATATGTTATAAAATTTGTTTGAATTTGGCTTTATATTAAAAATATTAAGCGCAAAACTTAATACTTTTAATATGAGATACAAAAATGAATTATCAATATTCAATGTTTATATTTTTTTTCTTTTCAACCTATTTTTATTGAAATCAGGCAATAAAGTTATTAATTGAGCGCAAAAAACAGTGACAACTAGAATATAAATATATCATGGATAAAATTTAGGTATCATTAGCTCAAATAATATTATCCATACAACATAACAAATATTTAATCCTGAAGCGACTCCAACTCCTGTTTTGTTAATTGATATATAAAATAAAACAAAACTAACTATAGCAATAAATGATGCTCCTAAAATTCATAAAACATCAATATTAGTTACCACTAATTTAATAGTTTTAAAAGCGTTAAATGAAATAACAAAAACTATTCCAATAAATAAAACCGAAATACATTGACGAATGAATATGGAAACAATAGGGTCAATATTCGAATTCATTGCTTTTGATCCCATAAATGATTCAATGGCTCATCCAATTGCAGCAAATAAAGCAAATAAAAATCCTCAACAGTTCCTTAAATCTCCAGAACTAAATTGTAATATACCTAGTGTTAAGATAGCTAAAAGTGAAATTGCCCCGCCAATCATTGAATTAATATTCATTTTTTGTTTTAAAAATAGATAAGCAAGCATTGCCGCAAGAACAGGATAAGCAACCGTGATAGAACTAACTAGGCCAGGACCGATATATTGAATGCCTAAAATATAAGTTACTGACCCAAAGGGTCCGCCAAATATTGAGCCAAAAATTAGCCACAAAACATTTTTGTTTGTAAATGTTTTTTTAATTAAATTTACTTTTTTAAATGAAATTACAGCAAAAAATACTCAAATACAAGCCATTGATTCAGAAACAAATGAAATTGATACTCCAATCCTTAATGAATCAATAATTGTGGATAAACCATCAACTCGCCTCCTAAATGATTGATCGTGTAATAGCAAAAAAATTGATACAAGCGCTCAAGAAATACCAGCGAGAAATCCAAAGATTTTTCCAATGTTAGCAGAAGAAAAAGATTTTTTCCCTTGAATTATTTGTTGACTATTCATACTTAAACCTTTTTAAATATTTATTAGCCATCACAATCAATTCCTCTTCATAATCACTGAAAAAATCTTGATATTGCTTTTTGTATTCACATCAAAATACCCACAAAATTGCTTGCATAATTATTTGAGCATATAACCTATTTAATTCAGATTTTGTTGGTTTGCGGCCAAGGTATATGTTTAGAGATTCGGCAACTTGTTTTTCATTATATACACAAGATAAACAATATCCCGCTATATCTGTAAAGCCATCACTTGCCCCCGCATATTCTCAATCAATAAGTTTTACACGTCCATCTTTTAGAATTAAGACATTTTCATAAAATCCATCCACCAAACACAGATGTGTTGGATATTTTTTAGACTTATATCAATCGTAGATTTTATTGAATTCAACTTCTAATTTTCTAATTTGTGAACTTATTTTGCTGTGATGTTCGCCAATTTCTTTAGTATAGTAATTCTTTCTTTCTAAAAGGTCAAATTCATGATTTATTTGAATATTTTTAGTGTGTAAATCTTTAAAAGCCAGCATTGCTTTCTTCATATTTTGATAATATTGTCCATTTGCAACTAATGCATTTTTATAAAACTTTGCAATTTTAAAACCATGCAATGGACTGTCAATAAAATCATCAGTACTAAAATGGATAACTTCTTCACATATTCCAAAATCACTGATTTTTTGATAGACTTCTTTTTCTTGATATCTATTTATTAACTCGCGAGATGATTTTTTGGGTATACGCGCAATATAAGTTTTATTTTTTATATCAAAAGTAAATGAATCATTTGTCATGCCTTGTTTAACAGGTTTAATATTCGAAATTTGGTCAAATTCTATTGAAAAAACATTCATTATTTCCCTTAAATGAATATCTTGCTTAAAACAAGGGGCATCCGGATTATATGTCAATAAATCATTAAAATTGTCAATTTCGAATGCATAATTATCGCATGGCAAAGTTTTTAAATTTATCTTATCTAAAATATTTCATAAAGCTTGTTCCCAATAAGAATTTGTTCTTAACTCATCATTAATAATACACTTTGCAACTTCTTCAATAAATAAATCTAAATCCTTGTCATGTATGTATGAACATCCAGTCATAAAATCAAAAATGTTTGATTCATATTTTTGATTAATATCTCTAATTCTAAAATTTTTGACTACTTTAGAATCTTTAATAACTTCTCATTCCGCCTTGTTAACCTTGCTTTTTTGAGTATTAATTCAGGAGTTATTATATTTTTTGTTAAAAATATCCTTATTAAAAATCACGTCACTTGTTAATATGTAAACGCCCCCACCTGTATAAACTTTTTTTAGTTGCTTGAGAGCTAAATATAAACTATATAAAGAATTTGTATCTTTAAAATCCTTGTTGTAAACTTCAAATAAATTGTAGTACTGAACAATTCCTGTAAATTTTTTTCGCTTGTAACCTGTAACAATAATTTTATTGTCAAAATTTTCTAAATATTTTAAATTTTCAGTCAAAATTCGCGTATTTTCTTTTATTTCTAGCGAGCCTTTAGGGACCTTTAAAGTTAGCGGAGTTAATCTTGAGCCTAATCCAGCGGCTAGAATAATTACATTCTTCATATAAATCCTTTTTTAGTTAGTTTATTGAAAAATTTCAATAAAAAAACAAGTGAAAAAACAATAATTTGTACTAAATCACATATAAATTGGTAAGCACAGCTATTTATATGTTGTTACAACAAAATATTCAATTTATTGTTTCTTTTTAAACATAAACATTTGTAAATCATACAGGCCAAAATGTTCGCAATTTTTATATTTAACAGGTATTCTTCAATTTTCACCATATGTTTGAACAAGAATTTCTTCTCAATTGCTTGGAATTTTAACATTTAAGTCATGGAATTTGGCTTCAATACATGAATCATAATCAAGGCGCGAATAAGTGTTTTTATATGTTTCTTTATTAAAAAGTGTGTATAAAACTAACGCTTTATCGCCGTTTTCAACATATAAATCATCATATGCGTTATTAATTTTAAGTTTTTTAAACATTCATGTTCATATACAAAAAAACTTAAGTAAATTCATTCCTCATAAACGCTTAAAAATTTTACGATGGGTAAAAGTATGTAAAAATCTAATTTTGTTTTTAAGACTTAAAAACTTTTTAACTTTTTTCAAAGTTGTTGGTATTGAAAGAAAAAGATCTAAAAAAACTGCATCTTCATTGTCTGGGCTATCATTTGTAAACTTTGGAATCAATAATGGGCTATTGCCATTTTCAGGTGTGTATACTTTAGATGGATAATGTTCAATAAGAAAATCTAAGGTTTCTTTCGGGATAACTAAGTCTATATCGTCATCTCAAGGAATAAAACCATTGTGTCTTTTAATCCCAATCAATGATCCATACATCATCATATATTTTAAGTTGTGTTTCTCAGCAATATTGATAAATTCTTTTAATAATTCATATACTCGCGCTTGTTTTTCGTTCATAATAAACCTCAATAACGGTATTAAAATAATAACATATTAAGGTAAAATGCCAAATTAGAGTATTATTAATGTATTTTGTGTGCTTTCTCGTGTTATAAAAAATGCAATAAATTAAAATATTCGAACTCAGCAAATATGATTTACTAAAAGCAAAAATTAAGCATAAATGCCTTGAACTTTTTAAATACTTTTTCAATAATTTGCAACAGTGAACTAATTAATTTACAATCATATATGACCTTCTAAATTTTACTAATGTACACAAAAATAGATTGAAAACAAAAATACCCAACACTATCTAATGGGTATTTTTGTTAATTGTTTTTCTTAATTTAAATGATTTTAATTCTATAAACTGCTTTTCAGAAATAAACCAGGCCAATAGGTAATGCAAAAGCAATAATAATAATTGTTGTATTCAATAACAATACAATTAAAGGGTTTCCAGCTTTATAAAATAAAGGATATGCAAAATCAAGAAATGAATAAATAACAATTCCGCGATATTCAACAAAGCGTGAATATGTTGATAAATAAACAATAAAGGCAAAAATTAAATAACAAATTACGATAATTATGGCCTTTTAATTGTTTTACTTGAAATTGAAACCTCTTTTCTGATCAATCCAAGAATAATAAAGCCAATAATTGGGTGAATTGCGTGTGTTAATATTGATTTAATCGCTTCATAATAAGGTTTTTCTCATGTTGATTGTTTGTAAGAAATTAATGCTCAGTAAACAATAAATGTTACAGTGATTAATGCTACCGATAAAAAGAACAATCTTTTAACAGTCATTGATTGTCTTTTTACCCCAAGAACTATTAGCATTATCCCAAGAAAAATATTTGATAAATATGTAAAGTAAAATACACTTGTAAATTGTTTGAAAATGGCCTGTAATTGTGGTACATTATTGTATATTGAGTCATTTTCTTTGTAAAAGTAAGTACCATTTAGAACAATGAATAGAAATGTTATTAATAAAACAATAATTCCCATTGTAATTGGAACACTGTTATGTAATTTATATTTTGATTTATATTCCATAAGGAAGATTATAGACAATTTTAAAGTTTTTACTTTTATAATTTGTTGAATCTATTGAAAATTCAATTCAATAAGCAAAACACGATACATTTTTATAACTTGCACTACGTTTAGGGGAAAAAATTTAATATTAAGTATGCATATAAAACTAAAAATATAAATTAATATTATTTTGGCGACTTTAAAAGCAATTTTATCTATTTAAACATATTTAGTTATTTGTATTAGTGTTAATTACTCGAATGTAACACAAAAAATCAAACTAAAGTTTAAAAATTAATTTTAAAATTGTAATTAAGATTCACAATGAAATTTACCCATAGGCATATAAATAAATCGTTTTGGTAATTTTTATATATACAAACTGGGAAAAATAAACGATTATTTTATTGCTTTTCTTATTATACTTTCCCACTTAAGTATAAAAATATGAGCCGGTTGTAGATAATAAATTTGTTTTATTGAAATACAAATTTTAACTTTTTAGCTATGCATATCAAACCAAAGCTTATTTTAAATTTCAAGATTATTTATAATTGTTATATTTGAAAATGTAATTAATACGAAATGGGAAATTGACTAAAATTACTATAAATAAGGATTATTAGTGATTTTTGCTGCTTAAAAGCGGGAAACTTTATATATAAATATTTCATTTAGTTTTATCCCGCCTTTCCCACTTAAGTATAAAAATTTCGATTATGATAAACATTAATATTTATTCAAAAAATGTAATTAATTTTAGTACCAAAAAATTTGTAAACAGCTATAAATAAGAGTAATTGGTAAATTCCTTATTTTGAAACTGGGAAACGAATCTATAGAAAAACTATATAAAATATAAATTTTATTTTAGTATACATGTGTTAGTTTCCCACTTAAGTATAAAATTTTGCTAAATTTATAAGACAAAATATATGTTTACCGACCAACACATTTTTAATTGGTTAATATGGTTAAAATGTTCGTCTTACAAAATAAATAATTTGCAAAATATAGTTCAAAAATTGTAATTAAGATTCACAATGAAATTTACCAATATGCGTATAAATAAATCGTTTTGGTAATTTTTATATATACAAACTGGGAAAAATAAATGATTATTTTATTACCTTTCTTATTCTACTTTCCCACTTAAGTATAAAAATATAAGCAAAATTAATTCTCAAGTGAGTGGTCAAATCTAGAGTAAAAAAGCTCATTGTTTATTATTAATCAACTTTATATTCGCCATTATTTATTTTATATGACGCTGGACGCAAATTACAAATAGTTTACTTTGTGGAATTTTTATTTTTTTATATCACAAATTGGCTTGATTGGCAAAATAAACAATGCATATTTGTATATAATAGCAATCATGAAGATAAGCGTATTAGAGCATGGTGTTTTAACCGAAAAAAACGGATACAAAAAAGCCTATAAAAATCTAGAAAATTTGTGTAAATTTGCAGAAGATTTAGGTTTCTATTCATTTTGAATTAGTGAACAGCATGACGTAAATTCACTGGTGATTACTAATCCGCTTATTCTTCTAAATCATTTAGCAAATAAAACTAAAAAAATTCACATTGGTTGCGGTGGAATAATGTTAAAACATTATCAACCATTTTCTATTGCAGAGCAAATAAACACATTGAATTTATTGCATGAAAATAGGTTTATTTTTGGTTTTGGAAGCAACGCTTCAACACCAAAAATAACAAAATTATTGAAAAGTAATCAATCAAATTCAAGTTTTTACCAAAAAATGATTGAAACAATCGATTTTGTCAATAACACAAAAAACCTTAATGTTAAAGTAAACCCGCATATTGAACAAAAAATAAATCCAGTTATGTTGATAACTAGTGAACAAAGTGCAATATTCGCCGCTGAAAATAAGTTCAAAATTATTTATGGTTGATTTTTACAACCAATAAAAACCTATGCAAAGACAGTTATTCAAACATACATTGATGTATATCAAAAAAAATGGGGATTTATGCCTCAAGATATAGGTATCAGTGTAAATGTTGTTGCTGGGAAAATAACAAAGTTATTGAAGACAATAGAAAAGCTTTAGCTCTCTTTAGAATGGGGCAAAATGATTGAAATGAATTTGAGATTTTTCCATCAGGCAATGAGTTAAATAATTACTCATTTAAACCCGAGCAAAAATCAATTTTTGAAAGATTTTATTCAAACATTTTTACAATCAAAAATGAGTTAGATGTTAAAAAAATTGATCAATTATGCGAAGAATTAAAAATTCAACATTTAATCATTATGCCGACTATGGCCAATGTGCAAGACCGCAAAATTGCTTTAAAAAATGTAGCAAATTACTACAAATTGGGAGATAAACATGAAAAAAATAGTTAAATATTTAATTGTTGAAAAATTAGAAAACAAAAACCAATACTATTTAAGAATGACACCTGAAATGCAAGATGACATTGGTACAGTTGGCCATATTCAATTTAGAAACACTGATAAATCAATGCTTAAGGAAAATGACGAATTCATGGCTTTTGAGGCATCAAAAGCTATACTAACATTAAAAATGCCTTTTGATGCCAAAGTTGTTGAATGAAA
This sequence comes from Mycoplasmopsis bovigenitalium, assembly GCF_900660525.1. Classification (NCBI taxonomy): domain Bacteria; kingdom Bacillati; phylum Mycoplasmatota; order Mycoplasmoidales; family Metamycoplasmataceae; genus Mycoplasmopsis; species Mycoplasmopsis bovigenitalium. The sequence goes on from NZ_LR214970.1 coordinate 822,611, forward strand.
CAATGCAGCACTTGCAAAACCTTCTTTAGTTTCTTCACATAAAGATTCAGAAAACTGAATTATGATTATTAGCGATATTGACCCAGAAATTTTAGCTAATCTTGAAGATTTTTAATTATGAATAAAGAATTTAACGCAAAGAAACTAAATAATTTAATATCACAAGCAGATGCTATAGTACTTGGAATTGGTTCGGGAATGACGGCTGCTGATGGTATAGGTTATACTGGCAAGCGTTTTCAAGAAAACTTTAGTGATTTTATAAAAGCTTTTGGCTTTTTAGATATGCTTCAAGCTAGTGTTTATCATTTTGACGATATTCAAAATTATTGAGCATTTCATTCTAGATTTATGAAACTTAATTACTTTGACCAACAGCCTAGTCAAAGTTTCATAAATCTAAAACAATATTTAGCAGACAAAAATTATTTTATTATTACCACTAATTCAGATAATGCTTTAGAGGCGGCGGAATTTGACGAACAAAAAATATTTTATATTCAAGGCAAATATAATTTATTACAGTGCGAAAAAATGTGTCATAACCAACGTTATTCAAATGATGCTGCAGTTTATCAAATGATTGAAAAACAAACTAACATGAAAGTTCCTTTAGATTTAATTCCGCGTTGTCCTAAGTGCAATTCTTTTCTTGAAGTTAATAAAAGACTTAAAGAAAAAGGTATGGTTGAAGACCAACAATTTTTTGATGAAAAAGCCCGTTATGAAGCATTTATTAAAAAATATAAAGATAAAAAAATCTTGTTTTGAGAAATTGGTGTTGGTTATTCAACGCCAATGTTAATCAAGCATCCATTCTGATTAATGACTGAACAAATCCCAAAAGCTCAATATTTAGCAATGAATAATAGAGTTTACCGCCTGCCACAACAAATCAGATCAAAAACAATAGTTGAAACTAATGATATTAAAGACTCAATAGCTTCATTATTGGAGGTTAAAAATGATATTAATAGAACCAATTAGAAATGGAAAATACGTCAAAGACGGCGCATATTGATTAGCAATTCAAGTATGAGCATTAAATCATTTACGTGTTGATGAAACAATAGTTTTTCCAACAGTTGCTGACCCTCATATTCAAATTGGATACTTCCAAAACCCTGAAGTTGAAATCAACTTCAATTATTTGAAGGAAAAAAACTTACAAGTTGTTCGTAGAGACACTGGTGGTGGTGCAATTTATATTGACTCAAATTCAGTTAATGTTTGTTATTTAATGCCTTATAAAGATAATGAAAGTATTATTGGCAATTTTGCTAAGTTTTATGAACCAATTATCAAAATATTAAAAGATTTGGGAGCTAAAAATATTGCACAAACTGGCAAAAATGACTTAACAATAGATGGGCGTAAAGTTTCAGGCGCCGCCATGATGCTAATCAATAATGTAATTTATGGTGGAAATTCAATTCTTTATAATGTTGATTACGATGCCATGTCACAAGTTTTAAATCCAAATCAAAAAAAAATTCAATCACAAGGCATTAAATCAGTACGCCAAAGAGTTGCTGGATTAAGCGAATATTTTGACGAACCATACAGAAATTTAGATATTTTTGAATTCAAAGATTTAATCATAAAACGTTTATTTAATACTGACGATTTAAACTCAATTAAACGTTATGTTATGAGTGAAGAAGATTGACTACAAGTTGATGAATTGATTGAGACAAAATACAAAAATTGAGATTGAACATATGGAAAAAGCCCTCGTTATGAATACAATCGCGATGCGCGATTGTCAATTGGTACAATCAACTTTTCATTGTCAATTAATAATCAACGCATTGAAAAAATAAAAATAAGTGGCGACTTTTTCCCACGTAACAATATTGAGACACTTGAAAAAGATTTAATTGGTACAAAAATGACTTATAACGATTTGCTAAATACACTTAAAAATGCTGATTTGCAATCTTATTTCTTTACAGTAGTTAGTCCCGAAGAAGTTGCAAAAATAATTCTTGATGAGGAATAATGAATAAATATAAACCATTATTTGAACCTTTCAAATTAGGTAAACACACTCTTTCAAATCGCTTTGTTTTGTCTCCGATGACTCTTTCATTAACAACTATTGATGGCAAAATGACTTCACAAGAAGCAAATTATGCATTAAGAAGGGCCAACAGTGCGCCAATAGCAATTACAGGAGCAGCATATATTGATGAATTTGGCCAACTTTTTGAATATGGTTATAGCGCTAAAGACGACAATGATATTGAGTCACTAAAAGTTTTGGCGAATGCTATGAAGGCTAATGGTAATCTTGCAATTTTGCAACTTGGCCATGCTGGCAAATTTTCACAAGCTAGTCTAAAAAAATATGGCCATTTATATGGTCCAAGTTATGAAAAAAATCATTTCCCATTTGAACATGAAGTTTTTGAACTCACTTATAAACAAATCAAAGAAATCATTGAATCTTATGCAAATGCAACATTAAGAGCAATCAAAGCAGGTTTTGATGGTGTTGAAATTTCAATGGCTCAAAGACTCCTTATTCAAACATTTTTCAGTAAAATTGTCAATAAAAGACATGATTTATACGGAATTGATACATTTGAAAATCGTTCTCGTTTATGTATTGAAGTTGTTGAATCAATAAGAAATGTAATTGAAATTCATGCTCCAGAAGGATTTATTTTTGGCTTTAGAGCTACACCCGAAGAAACTTATGGAGCTGAATTAGGTTATTCAATTGAAGAATTTTGCCAATTGATTGATTTAACAATTGAAAAAGGAAAAATTAATTACCTAGCAATTGCTAGTTGAGGACACGATATTTATCTAAATAAAGTTCGTTCTGAATGCAAATTTAAAGGCCAATTAATAAATAAAGTTGTTTATGATCATTTTAAAAATAGATTGCCAATAATTTCTTCGGGTGGAATCAATACGCCTGATAAATGTCTACAAGCTCTTGAGAATTGTGATTTAGTAGGCTTAAGTTCAGTGTTTGTAGCGGACCCTGATTTTGTTCATAAAATCAAAGCGGGAGAAATTGAAAAAATTAATTTAGCAATTAAGCCTGAACAACTAGATGATTTAGCTATCCCAAAAGATTCATTTAAAGGAATTGTTAATATGTTTAGTTACTGCGAAACAATCCCTGATAAAGCAATGAAGACGCTAACTGATAACTCTTTGCAAAATAAAAGTTAATAATAATTTAAACGAATAGGCAATAAACAAGTCTATTCGTTTTTTTACCAAAACTATTCAAATATCAATAGTATATACATCAAATATGCATGCTTATTAAATGATTTTTTTATGATTTTGTGAATAAAAAACTAAGCAACGCTTAGTATTTGTCCAAATTAATTATTGTCTAATATTTTCTTGAATTTACCTAAACCATTTTGCTCAAGTTCAACATAAGGTATAAATTTCAAAGAAGCTGAATTAATACAGTATCTCAATCCCCCTTTTGATTTAGGCCCATCGTGAAACACATGTCTTAAATGAGAATCTGCATTTGAACTTTTAACCTCTGTTCTTAGCATATTGTGCGATGTGTCTTCTTTTTCGATAATTAAACTATCGTCAATAGGTTTACTAAATGCTGGTCAACCGCAACCTGAATCAAATTTTTCTGTTGATAAAAATAGCGGTGTGCCATCAACAATGTCAACATAAACACCTTTTTCAAAGTGTTCATCGTATTCATTATCAAATGGTCTTTCCGTATAACCTTCTTGAGTGACCTTGTATTGCAACTCAGTTAAATGACTTAAATCTCTTTTATTTTTCATAGGTGTATTATACAACCATAACACTATAATTACCAAAGTAAAAACAAATAAAAATAATTAAAATTTTTGACCAAAATCAATATTAAAACAATTGAAGAAATCAAATTTATAAAATTAATTTCACATTCAGTAAATCAAATATGAAAAAGTTTATTCAAAGTAGAAATTTTGCTACATATTTTCTCAAAAGTTAATATTAATACATTTTAAAAGTAAAATTTAATTACTAGGAAGTATTTATGAAAAGAAAATTGTTAATTACAGGTATTGCACTAATGTCGCCAATATTTGCGGTTTCATGCAACAAAAACCAACCTCAATATGAGAAAGATGAAGTTTTAAATCATAAATTAATAGATAGAATAGATAGATATATATCTTTACCAACTAATACAGCATGATTTTCACCCGAAAATAAAAAATTACTATATGAGTTTTCAAATGTAATGGATGAATTTAAAATCGCTGAAGATAGTCTGTCAAGTAATCAAACAGGACATTTTCAAGAGGATAAATTAGGACTTATTAAAGAAACTCGCGAAAAGGTTTCATCAATAATACGAAAACAAACTTATGATTTTAAAGATTTAATTAAACCTAAAAATGAAGAATTTAATATTAACCAAGAAAAATTTGCTGAATATTTACAATATTTAATTGCAACCTACAAAGAATATATACAAATTATAAAAAATAATGCCGTTTTCTTAACTGAGCATTCATTTGAAAAAGAATTGCCATCAAATGTAAAGAAAATGCAGAATTTTGACATAATCGCGCCAGTCAACAAAAAATACAAAGAATTGAAGGCAAAAAAAGCACATTTATCTAGGGAATATGGCTTTTCACTAGAAATTTTAAATATTTTAAAGGCTAACGACAATTCACAGCAAAGTTTTAACAATTGAAAAAACACTTATAATGCTTTTGTAAATGTAAAAAAATTAAATTATAAATTTGGTTCCACACATTTAAGTTCATACGCACCAATTTATATAGGGGAAAATCCAAATCCCGACACTTTTAAGGTTGATAATGTTGAACTCTATCAAAATGAAAATACATATTTACAATTTGATATGGAAGAATTCAACAAAGATTTTAATTATTTTATCTATACAACAAAAAGCGATGATGGAAATGCTCAAAATATAATAATTGCAAAAGTTCCTAAATTAATTCGCTATGGTTCTTTTGAATACAGGGATTGATTTATTTTAAAAAATTCAAGCACCAAAAACAAAAAGATATTAAATTTAAATAAATTTTTTAAGGATGTAAATAACCAGTTTTGGATAATTAATAGTTATGACTTGCAAAATAAATATCATAAAGTAAACACATTTGAATCTGTTTATCAAGTTATTTTCGATCGGTTTAAATCAAATGATGTTAAAGGCTTCTTCTTTGATATTGACAATATTCAAATAAAACATTTAGATAAAGAACTTATTGAGTGATACAGAGATACTCCAAAGAGAGAATATTATCCAACAAAAATAGTCGACGAGGGTAAATAATAAAAAAATACTAAAATTAGCTGTAATGACATTACCAATAATGGTGGTTTCTGCACACGTAAGAGTTGATAATGATATTGTTGCTAAGGATGGTGTATCTGACAATATAATTAGTTCGCCATTAGATTTGCCGGATAAAGATTATGAATATTTACAAAATATGTATGATTTTTATTATCGCAAATTAAACATTCATGGCAGAGATTCTGATTCAAAAAATGAAGTTTATAACCGGGTTGGGATAGTAGAAACAAAAAGTTTGGAAACAAATTACTTATTCTTAAAGGATAAGACAAAAATCAATATTAACCAGGTTACTGAAAAAACCAAATATGGTAACCATGGCTACGCGGTAACATCTATCATTGGAACTGATACGGGAATTAACAAAAATGCTTATTTGTATTATGAGGATTTAAGTTCAACCAAGGAAAATGGAAATGATATCTTAGAAAAGATTAAAAAGTTGCATGAAAATCACGGAATTAAGTTAATTAATTTAAGCTTAGGGTGAGGTTATAACCCATTAGGAATTCTAATACCTAATGAATTACCTTCTATAAACAAAGAGAGCAATTTAGAAGAAATAGGAAGGTGAGATACCTACATGTTTTTAACTGTTGGCAAGCTTATGTCTTTTTATCATTATTTAAATAACAAGGAATATAAAAAAAGATGTAGATGGCATATTTGAAAAAACATTTGATGAAGTTGGCCAATATGCATTGAAGAATGATATTAAGATAGTAAAGTCAGGTGGAAATTTTAATAGTGCTAATTTATTTAAATTAATTAAACAGTTTGAAGAATATTGGAATAATATTGAAGGATCGAAGTGAACTTATTTTAAAGATAATCTATCTAATTTTCAAAAAATTATTAACGAAGATCCAATATTCAAGGATGATGAATATATATTCGAATTTCTTAATTCATACTTTAACAACAAAACATCTATAACTGTATCATCAGAAGATTCATTTGAAAATATGATTAATAAAATTTTAGCCGATAAAAATGAATTTATTAGTGTTGCGAACCAATGAACCGATATGGCTGCGAATAAAAATTTCATAAATGTTGCCGCAATAGAAGTAAATAGAACACCAACTTATTTTTCATCATTTTCAGATATAAAAGCTGATCACAACCCATTAGTTTCAAACTATGGAGAAAGCCTTATAAAAGAAAATAAAGATTTCAGCTACAAAAATCCATTTCTCACAAAAGAATTTAAGGAAAAAATAGATTACTTGGCGGATTTTAGCGGAACAAGTAAAGCGGCGCCACTAGTAACAGGCATGCTTTCTTTACTGCAAAATAAATTAAAAAGAAATTTATCAATAGCCGAAGCCAAAACTCTGTTATCAGCAGAATCAGTGTACTCAAGCGTTAAAATAGAAAAATACCATATTACCCTAAGAATTTAACTGTTGAAGATTACGAAGTGTGGCGTCAAAATAAATCAAAATCGAAAACTGGTTTTGGTATTCCTGATTTGTATTATATGAATCTTGGTGCAAAAAGAGGCAAATTGCGTAATATACGCTTTAATAGATCTAGTTCTTCGATTACTAGTGGAGATGATCCATTAGAAAAATTTATTTTAAAAGAACCAGAGACAATAGATATTGATAAAAATTTTAACCATTTAACACACACAATAACAATAACAACAAAGATTTCGTTCTTTGAATATTTGAAATTACACCACTATAAATTTGTTGAAGATACTGAATTATTTGATCCAGAAATCAATGATAAATACAACATTAATTCGTGGTTAACATATACTATGCCAGGACACTCAGGTCTTATAACAAGAAGAAGAAAAAGTTATTCAAAAACTTCTGATGTGGAAAAAGTTTATTATAAAAAACAAGATTATTTCGGAAAAGGAAAACTAACATTTAATATTTTGCTTAATGAACTAGTTTGGTACAATGATTGACTAACAAATAATCCAAATTATCAGGAATACAAAAAGTTTATTATAAAAGAATATGAAAAATATGTTAAAGAATACTTTGATGTTGCAACTTATGTAGATATTGATTAGTTAAAATGTCTGCACAATAAATAAACGTTTACAAAAAAAGTTAACACCCACTTGTTAACTTTTTTGTTTACCTAATTTACAACGTAATACATATATTTTTTATGTTATAATAGTTTCGCGCCGTCATAGCTCAGTCGGTAGAGCACATCCATGGTAAGGATGGGGTCGCAGGTTCAAGTCCTGTTGTCGGCACCATATGTTTATTCACCACTGCTTAGGCAGTTTTTTTATTGTAAAATTACACGTTTTTTACTATCAAATTGGTAATCAATTAAATATAAATCACCATCAATTAATCGAATTTTTGGCGCATTTTTAACTTGGTTTATTGTTGCAAAGTTAATTTTAACTCGTTTTTCATTTATAAATGCGAATGCTGATGGATTAGGGTTATAAGCTTTAATTATTCTTAATGCTTGCTCACAGGTCATATCATTGGTGATATGACCATTATTTTTGTCTAATTTAGGACTAAATGTTGCTTGTGAAGAATCTTGAACTTGTCTTGAAAGTTCATTATTATCTAATTGTTTGATTCAAGAAACAATGTTTTGTTTCGCAATATTACTCATTTTTGTAAAAAGTGAGCCCGATGTCTCGTTTTTGTCAATTTCAATTTTTGCAGTAGCAAAAACATCTCCAGCATCCATTTCTTTGACCATTTCCATAAGGCTAATTCCCGTAAAAGAATCACCATTTAAAATTGAGTATTGAATCGGTGCGGCACCTCTATATTTTGGAAGCAATGAACCATGGACATTTAGGTTTAACTTTTTGGCTAAATTCAATATTTTTGTAGGTATATATTGGCCAAAAGCAGCAGTAACTAAGTAGTCGAATTCTAGTTTAGAAAGTTCATTATATATGTCGGCAATTTTTTCGGGTTGAAAGCACTTGATATTGTATTTTTGCGCCAAAATTTTAGTTGGCGTGAAAACAATTCTTCTACCCCTAATTGATGGGCGATCAGGTTGAGAAACTATCCCTACAACGTCAAAATTATTGATTAATTCCTCAAAAATAGGTACTGAAAATTCAGGTGTTCCGGCAAGTAATAATTTAATCATAGTAGAATTATACAAAATAAGGGTTAATATAAGTTCAGAAACTTGTTTAAAGTGTCCAAAAAAGTAAATATAGAATTTACCAATTCAATTGTAAATGCAATTCAAAAAGAAAAATAGCGAAAGCTTCGCTATTTAGTATTAATAGTTGTATTTATTTAGTTTGCATCTTTGCTTGTTCATTTGTTTGTGTGCTTGGTTCTTTAAGTAAGAACGCACCTAAAATGGCTGAAAGCGAAACTACAATAAGAACAATAAATGTAATAGTTGAATAAATGTAGTTGTTTCCACCAAGTTTAGCTCCCGCAATAGGAATAATTGAAATTCCAATTAAAATGATTGTAAAGAATATATATCCCATACCTCAAATTAAACTAAACATTCAACCAATTGTTTTAGGGTCTGAATCTTTGTATTCATGAGGCATATTCAGCATAACTCCTTGAATACCTCATAAACATAAACCACTTAAAAAACCAAAAATGTAGAATAGAGCACTTACAAATACATTCTTTTTAGCAACACCATAAATAAATGTTACCGCAGACAATGCATATAGCATAATACCAATAAATAATATTAAACCAATGAATCAACGTCTTTTGAAGTTAGTTTTTGATCACAAACCAATTGTTATTGGCGCAATAAACACAGCTGCTAAAAAGCAAACTGATCAAATACGAATTTCGTGATCAAATGTATTACGTTTAATGCTTGCTAAATCATGGAACACATTAAATGAAACACTAGTTGGGAAAACTACTGCACATAATCATGCACCATATAATAGAACTCACGCATAAGTTGCTTTTGATTTTAGGTATTTGCCTAAAATTTTAAAGCCTTCTTGTTTTGGTTGGTTTTCTGTAGTTGTTCTATCGAAATGTGAACCAAAAATGATAATTATGATTAATGGAATAACATTTAAGGCAGCTAGAATTGTAAAAATTAATTGTCAATTTTCTCTAACCACTGATGATTTACCCGCAAAAACAAACGGTAATATAGAAATTATAGTTCCTAATGGGTAGAATCAAATACCAAATTGAGAAACAATTGATTTTTGCTTTTTACCAAAGAAAGCTGAAACGACTGGTTGAGTTAAAATAACTAGCATTGTGCCACCAATAGCCATAAAGGTTATTAGTATCAAGAATAATACATATCCATATGGCGCAGCTGGCATAAATTGTGCTGGAATACCAATCAAGGTTAATGAAATAGCAATTATTGTGCTATATTTGTGTGCAAATTTAGCCAATAACAATGCAACAGCAACAGAACCTATACCTCTACCTAATGTAATTGCTCAGTTAGCGGCATTGTTTGTTAAGTCAAATGTTGCATTTTTAACAATTTTAAAATAACTTAAAAATCCTGCATCAGCTGCGCCATTTGCATCAATACCATTACCGGCTAAACCAACTACAAAACCTCAGTTGGCAACAAATAATAAATAACCAATTGAAATAAATGACCATAGTAAAAATCCATACGCCACTTTATTTTTTGGATTATTCATTTTATTAATAATCTTTTGCATTTTTCTCCTTTCTTTACTATATTTAGCAACAGATAGCTAATAAATAAAGTTTATGTATTATACTTATAAAATAGTAATTTTTGGCAAAAAATTATTTTAAAAATAACAACATTTCCGCAATAACTTATACAATTAAATTTTTAGAATAATTATTGGATTTTGGCCGGATTTTTTCAATAAATAAAAATTATTACCTAGAAGTTTCAACTAAATTAACATGCGTTTTATAAAGTATATTTATGTATGCCATATCTTTTAATTAAAAATTAATAATTCACGATTCGTAATTTAATATTTAATACTGTTTTTACATTAAATCTGTTCTCAGATTTATTATTTACATCAGTCGCATAATTTAAGTTGAAATTATATTTACAGTTTGACTTATATTTAAATCTATAAATTTAAAATAAACTCAATTTGTACTATAGATGTTAATTCATTAATTTTACCAATAACAATATATTTAAATTTAATTGGTAATTTAAAACAAAAAAACCTTGCTTATAAAACAAGATTTTAATCAGAAATTTCTTTTTTTCTATATATTTTAATACTTTCACCGTCAATGTTTTTTCATCAATCCCAGCCATTAGTGCTTTTTCCAACTACAATCAAGCTTGCGGCACTAGGTGATTTACATATAATATCCTCTTGCAGAAAATTGTTTTTAAATTTTGCGTTTTTTCTTAGTTGTGAAGGATATTTATCATTATAATCTGCACAATAACTACCTTTTAGTAACGTGAAAACTCCATCGCGAACCCTTGCATGACCTTCAACTCTCCCAAACCCTTTAACATTGCGCTCCAAAAAATACTCTCCATTAGGAATACATTTAGTATGAATTATTTCTGTTGAATCTTTGAAAACTTCTTCTTTAGTTTTATTTTGAGGGTAAATTTCTTTACCTTCAAATGAAGAAAGTAATAATTTTATTGTTTCAATATCAAGAGCAAATAATTCAGTGTTTGCAATTCTACTTTTGCTAAATATATTGTGAATTAACTTTTCTTTTTCATCATAACTGTCTACTTCAATTGCAAATTCTCTTTTTAAACCCACAATGTTTGCGTATCCATTTCCCTCTAAAATGCGCATTCGATTTTCAAATTGATCGCTACTAGTTTTACCGATTTTGACAACGCCAGAAACAACAGTAGACATTAAATAAATTATTCCTTTGCTCATTTTTCTCCTTATTTATTTTTATTAATTATTTTTCTATATTCATTTTAAAAGTTAATTTGCAAACTTCTTGTGGTTCAATATCAGTACGTTGTTTAAATAAATTAGATGCAAACTCTTTCACTTGATTTGATGCACCAAATGGAAAAATTTCATTGAATTTTTGATTCATTTTTTCCATTTCGTATAGGAAGCGCTCTCTAGCAAGTATTGATGCACAGGCAACTTCAATTGAAATAGATTCTGCTTTGTTCGCTAACAAAACATTATTGTCAAAATGTTTAAATTTCGCAAAAAATTCCGTGTTTGTGAATTTTTTGTAGTATTTTTCAATGCTATTAGTGGTGCTATATTTATCAATTAAAACAAAATCAATAATTTTATCTAATTTAAGATTACTAAACGCGCCTAAATGAGCAAACATTTTTAATTCGTTTCCGTTATTAAAACGCGATAGTGAGTTAAAAGTACTAGGCTTTAAACAATATGTTGAATGTTTTGTTAATTTCTTTATTTTGGGTGCCAAAAATTTAATTTTTGAATCTGTAATCTTTTTTGAGTCAGTAACACCAAGCTCTTTAAGTGTATTTTTATTTTCTAGTGGAACAAAAACTGCAGAAGCAACAAGAGGGCCGAAGTAATCTCCGACCCCAACCTCGTCAATGCCAACAATGTTTTTGTTGTCAATATTAATTAATTCTTGATTAAATTCAATAAATTTCATCTTAGTCTAAATCAGCAGTTACATAAGTATCTGTCTTCATTTCTTTACGTTTTTGAATACTTTTAGCTATTTCTTGTTCTGGATTATCTAAAAATTTATTAATGTAGTGGCCAACCCCACCCTCGACGTTTGAGTATTCAAGTCTTACTGTTGCATGTCTTTTAACTGGTTCTTTTGAGTTTTTCATTGCAACTGAAGTTGTCGCCACGTGAAACATTGGAACGTCATTTAATCCATCACCAAAAGCAACGACATTTTCCAATGGAATGCCATAGTAATGACTTAAAAGAGATATTGCACGACCTTTATTTACTGATACATTTGTAATATCAAATACGGGTGTTAAACCTTCACCTTTTGATCAATATGAGAATTCTCCTAAGTCACCATATTTGGCCCTTAAATAGTCTCTTAATTCATCTGGGTCTGTTGTTTCTTTAACATCAAAAATAATTCCAGTTGGTTGCAATGGTATTCTGTTTAAGTCTAATCCAACTATAAATTTAGGGTTTTCGGCAAAACCGAAAACTTGCTCTAAATCTGGATCTCTATGATCGATTTGCACTCAGCCAGGTCCTTCGATTGCTAAGTTACTAATTTCACTTTTGACTTTTGGGTCACCTAAAACATAAAGCATTTCATTTAGGTTTAGATATTTAATTAATGGAATAAAGTTTTCATCGCTTGGGTTGTGAATTTGTGAACCATTGTAGTTTGTTACTACAGTATTTAATCCCAACATTTTGTAGATAGGTCTTGTTGAACGTCAAGGTCTTCCAGTTATAATGCAAACAACATGACCTTCTTTTTGGGCTCTCTCGATAGCTTTAACAGCAACTTCATGAACGGTTCCTTTTGCACTTGATGAAAGAAGGGTTCCATCAAGGTCAAGAGCAAACATATATCTTTGTTTTGCTTCCATATACGCCTCCTGTATAGGTTAATTTGATATTCAAATTATAAAGTAATATTTGATTTTTAAAATTTTATAGTTTACCAGCACGCTAAAACATACAAATAACAATTGATTTGGAAAAAATGAATAAAAAAGTGAGCGTTAGCTCACTGATTATTCGTTAGTTGATTGAATAAGTTCATCAATATTTAATGATTTATTAGTTTCCTGAATATTGGTTGATTGTTCAGCCTCTGGTAACTTCATATTTGTTGCGATGTATTCAATTTCTTCAGCAACAATTGTTTCTTTTTCAATAAGTGCTTCTTTAATTAATTCAAGTAGTTCTCTGTTTTCTTGAATAATTTTATGCGCTCTTGCTTGAGCTTCAACAATAATTTTACGAACCTCAAGATCAATTTCATGTCCAACTTTTGTAGAAAATCCTGACGATTTTAAATAGTCGCGGCCTAAGAATGGAGAACCTTCATCAGCTTCGTATTGAATTGGTCCTAATTCAGACATACCTCACTCGGTCACCATTTTTCTGGCTAATTTTGTTGCTTTTTGAATATCGTCACTTGCGCCAGTTGAAATATTGTTTGAGCCATAAATAATTTCCTCAGCGGCACGGCCACCCATATATGAAGTTATCATAGCAATTAAGTCTTGTTTGGTTAGATTGTATTTTTCTTCTTCAGGCATCATTAAGTTGTATCCGCCAGCGTTACCTCTTGGAATAATTGTAATTTTTTGAACTTTATTTCCGCCAGGAATTTTAATTCCGACTACCGCATGTCCAGCTTCATGATAAGCAACCATTGTTAATTCTTTTTTCGAAATAACTCTGTTTTTCTTAGCAGGACCAGCCATTACACGGTCAATTGCTTCATCAATATCTTCAAGAGTAATAACATCATGATTTGCGCGAACAGCTAATAAACTAGCTTCGTTAATTACATTTTCAAGTTGCGCCCCTGAATATCCAGGAGTTCTACGAGCAACTTTTTGCATATTGACATTGCTTGAAACTCTTTTTCCTTTTGCATGAAGTTCAAGAATTTCTTGACGTTCTTTAACATCTGGCAGCCCTACAATAATTTGTCTATCAAAACGGCCTGGTCTGATTAATGCAGGGTCAAGAACATCAGTTCTGTTTGTTGCTGCAAAGAATAAAATACCATTATTTTCTTCCATACCGTCCATTTCGACAAGCAGTTGGTTAAGGGTTTGTTCACGCTCATCGTGTCCACCACCTAAACCAGCGCCACGTGTACGTCCGATAGCATCGAGCTCATCAATAAATATAATTGCTGGCGCATTTTTTCTTGCTTCAGCTACTACATTTCTAACTCTTTTTGCTCCTAAACCAACATACATTTCAACAAAATTAGATGCAGAAATAAAGTAGAAAGGAACATTAGCTTCACCGGCCGTTGCTTTTGCTAAAAGAGTTTTACCAGTTCCGGGAGGGCCTCCTAATAAAATACCATGTGGCATTCTAGCTCCTGCGGTTGCATATTTTTTAGGATTTTTTAGGTAATCAACAATTTCTCTAATTTCTTCGATCGCTTCTTTATTACCGGCAATATCGTCAAATTTTTTCTTACTGTTGATTTTTTGAGCAGGGTTTCTATTTTCACCAACCATGCCAACCATATTTCCGCCTCTTGAAATACTTCTAAATAATCATCAACCAATAACTATTCATATAAGAAGTGGAAGCAATGATAATAATAATGATTCTCAGAATGGTGTTTTATTTGATGGAATGCCTAAAGCATCAATTGATATTTGAGATTTAACAGTGCCATTTACAATCGTTTGGCCAGATTTTTGAAGTAAATCAAGCAATGTTGTGTGATTATCACTTGCATCTATACTAAATTTTGTTTTTAGTGCTTGATTTAAGATAAATGACTGGTCAAATCATTGTTGAGCATTTTCGCGGCCCACTCTTGCAACAAAGTGATGATCTATGCCGCCTTCTGATAATACATAGTAGATTTGTCCATTAAATCAATCCTGTTTAGCAGACTTTATAAATATTCCATCATCACTAGCTCTCAAAGCTTTAATCACATGCTCTTGGAAAACATTAATACCAACTTGCTGTGCTTCAGGTTTTAATCTTTCATAAAGCATATAACCAATTGCGAATACCGCAAGAGAAATTATGATGAACAATATGAATATTCAAATTATTCTACCTTTGTTTACGGGTTTTTTATCGTTCATGATGTCCTTTCTAAAATAATGTAATTATTATATATTAATTTTCAATATCAAACTATGCAACTAATAATCCGCGTTTTTTTATTAGATAAACATCGTCTTTAAGTTTAAATTTTGAAGTTCGATTTTGTGATAATACTCATTTTACTATTGAATTAATCTTTCGCGAACTTAATTTAATGTTTGAGTAGAACTCAATAATATATTTAAAAATTAAGTGTTCTTTATGTTCTAAATTCAAAAATTTGTCTTGACTAAATTTGGATTCTCTTCAAAATGAAAAAGTTTGATTGATTTTGAATGATAGCTCTTGCAATTTCTCATTTAAAGATTTAAATCTTGCAAAAATTAATTCTTTTTCACCATTTGAAAAGTTTGAAAGACTTTTTCTAATTTTATTTCTAGTAAAGTTTGTATTTAAATTCGATGAATCTTCAAAATATTTAATATTACAATTGTGTAGATTTTGATAAATTTCAGATTTCCAATATTGTAGAACAAAAGGTCTGTATATTTGCATTTCAAGTAACGAGTTATGCTCTTTTATTCCATAAAAAAGCGGTTCACGCCCACTTTCTTCTTGCATTAGTGCTGTTTCAATAAAGTCGTCTTTGTGGTGTCCTGTTAATAAAGTTTTGCAATCATATTTCAAGTAAATTTCATTGAAAAATTCGTATCTTTTTTCTCTTGCTCAAGATTCAAAATTACCATATGTTTTCTCATATATAAACGTTTTACACTCAAATGTGACATTTTTACTTTCACATAATGACCTTACATATTCGACTTCTAAATCACTTTCTGGTCTAGTTTTATAGTTTATTGTTGCAACAACAATATTTTTTGGCCCATAAATGTTAAGAGCTCAATGAAAAAGAAAAACTGAGTCAGGACCTCCGCTAACTGCTAAAAGAACTTTATTTTTTGTTGGCTGCATTAAATTTCTCAATCACTATATTTATATCATTGTAAACAAATGAGATTGCCGCGTCGGCGGCGGCAGTAATTACTCGTTCCAAAATTTGCATTTCTTCAAGTTTAAAATTACTTAAAACTCAATCTTTTAGTTCATAATTAGGATTTTTTCCAATACCAATTCGAAGTCTTTTAAAATCATTGTTTGGTAAATTGTTCATCACACTCGTCACACCGTTATGGCCTGCTGACGAACCCCCAATTTTAATTGAGGCTTGACCCAAATTAAAGTCTTTTTCATCGTAAATTATCATCACATCCGAAGAATTTATTTTATAGAAACGACAAATTTCACGAATAAAATCGCCTGATTTATTCATATAAGTTGAAGGTTTTGCCAATATAAATCCATCGCCGATTCCAAAATGGCCATTAAATTTGTCTTTATTTAATTGAATGCCCGTTTTTTCAATAAGTTTATCAATAGTTAAAAAGCCGGCGTTGTGTCTTGTAAATCTGTATTCATTGCCAATATTACCTAATCCAACAATTAATTTCATTTAAACCTCCATATTTAGAAAGTTGCTAAAAGATGTAATAAACTCAGTCGTGTTATTTTTAAATGTAATTGAACTTATATAATAATTTATATCACCGACTATTGATAAATCATCTTTCGCGCGAGATACAGCAGTATAAATCAATTTAGTATTGATAGCTCAATTATATTCTTTTAAAACGCAAAATATAACACTAGGTGATTCTGATCCTTGGAATTTATGAACAGATATTGCATAACCTAAGGTTATATATTCTAAAAATTCACTATGGGTGTATTCGATAATTTTATAACCAAAATCGACTTTAATTATTTTGTTTTTGCTGTCATATGATTTAATAAATCCTATCTCACCATTGTAAACATCTAAAACATAGTCATTTACGTTTTGAATAACCTTATCACCAATATAATATTTTTTATCTGATCCAATTGTAAAATATTCAATTTGGTCATTTTTTGTTGACCGATAATCAAGGTAAAATTTTTGTAAAAGTTGATTGATGTTTGCTATTCCATGAGGCGTTTTATGCATAGGTATAAGCACGGCTACATCCTCTATTCCATAATCGTTTATTTTGTCCGCGAATATTTCAATTAATTTTTCATTAAAATAATCTTCTGTTGAATTTATTCAATGAATATATTCAGTATTCATTTGTGGTTTCTTGTTTTCTTTGATATTTAAAAAATGGTTTGGGATTTCTTCTCTATCAGTCCGAAAAATTTCAACTAGTTTAGTTGTTTTAAACTTATTTGATTTTATTAAATCATCAAGTAAATTTCCAGGCCCTATGCACGGCAATTGATCTACATCGCCAACAAAAACTATTTTTTCTAAATCAATTGAATTTTCAAGCACGCAATGCAAAATATCAATATTCACCATTGAAAACTCATCAATTATTAACACTTTTGGCTGTATGTCATTATTATTTGAAATAAGTTTGTTTTTATGGTTTTGCTGTGTAATTTTAAAGTAACTGTGAATAGTTTTCGCTTCAATATCTTGTTTAATTTTGATATTAACCGCTGCTCTGCCAGTTGGGGCTAGAACCGCGATTTCGTTTTTTTTGTATGTTTTATTATTTAATCAAAAAGAAATTAAATGTTTAATAATGTAAGACTTGCCCGTTCCCGGAAAACCAGAAATAATTGAAACATTATCAAGAACCGCATTATTAAAAGCTTGTTGTTGAAGCTCTGAAAGGTCGTTTATTGCATGAGGGGACTCATATTTTTTAGCATTAGAACTTTTTAAACTTAGTAATTTAGAAGCTATAAACATTTCTTTTTCTAGCATTTCTTGGGTTGATAGCAAATGTTTTTGATTATCAAAATATAATATTCCTTGATGAATAAGAGATTGAATATCTTCAATAATTTGTTCAGGCTTGTAAAAGTATGAATCTTTCGAAATCAATTGTAAAACGTTTTGAACGGGAACAAGTGTTGAGTTAAAATTATTAATTAATGAATTCACAGAATGATGAATTAAAGCTTGCGATCTCAGCGGGCTTTCTTGCATCGTTAACAAATGAGCTAATTTGTCAATGACTTCAAAATCATAATTATTTTTAAGGACTAGTGTGTAAGGATTTTTTGTTTTTAGTAATTCAACCAAATCTTCTTTATCACCAAAATCTTCAACTAATTGTGTGTGTAATTTTTGCAAAGAATTGCTTAAGAAAAAATTATAGCTTTTATCAGTATATGTTTTAAAAAATGTTACAAGTCGTTCATAAATATTAGATGAAAGAGTTAAAGCAAAAGGTTGTGGATCATTTTTGAAATTATCGATTCAATTTTCCCCGAATTTATCTCTCATTTTTTCAATCGTTGCCTTGCCAATTCCGGAATTCGTTGCTAGCATTACTTTTTCTAGCTCTGAGGAATTTTTTGGTTCACTAACAGAGATAGATTTCAGCAATTTTGATTTATGGCGCAGGTTTGGATTTTCATTATAAGTAATATCATAGTGAGTCATTAATTTAAATGAAACATTAGTGCAGTAAATTGAAAAATTTTCACCTTCATCGGCAACAAAAATTGCAAGAGTATAATTTCAATTAGCGTTGGGACCACCCGATAATATTTTTTTAAAAACACCTCTTGATGTTTTTTCTTTTGATTTTAACTCATAATTCATAGTATGAATTATATGCATAAATATTTTTCATTAGTTATAAAAATAAATTATTAAATTTAAATTTTGGCTAAAAATCTTATTTTGCACATAATTATCCACAATAAAATTTTAGTATGTAAATAACTTTAAATTGGTTCAAAAATACCTATAATTAAGCACTTTTAGCCAAAAATAATTATGTGGATAACTTTTCAAAAAGTACTTTAATAAGTTAATAATTTTAAAATTAATAAAAATTAATTAATATTTTAATTATAAAAGGAGGTTTT